>JAITLF010000317.1 GCA_031278025.1 Treponema sp. | reverse complement strand
GGGCCAGGGAAAGCGCGATCTTGCGAATAAACGACATGTCCTCAGGCGCCTCTCCGCTCGTTATCCGGCAGGCTTGAGACATACTACCGCTGTTCGGTCGTAACCGTTTCCCAGAGAGTGCGGATGGATTCAACCAGGCCGTGGGAATAACTTCGATAAGGGGATAGCATTTCGTGCGGCCGAGCCGCGGGTCTTTGATATCGCTAAAAAAGCCGATGATGGGCGGCACGGTTTCGGGGATCATAATTGCCTCCCTATCTCGCCTTTATTGGCTTCTTTTGCCGCTGCTTTATTCCTTTTTAATGCGCCCGCCCTGGTGATAAATTCCCCCTTCCTTGACGGGTCATCTTGAAACCGATAAGCTGGAACTTGAATCTGCGGCATCTTTTTCAAAAAATCAGGAGGCCTTTAATGCAAAATGTTACCCCCTCGAAACTCGCGGGGTTTCTTAAACCGGCGAAGATTATCCTCGTTATAATCGGGATCATCGTGATTGCTTTTCTGGGAACCAGCGTTTATATCGTGGACCAGACCGAGGAGGCGGTGATTACCCGGTTTGGGCGGTATCTCGCTACCACCGGGCCGGGGCCGCAATTTAAGCTGCCCTTTGGTATCGACAAGCACTACTCGGTAAACGTCAAGGCGGTCCAAACCGAGCAGTTCGGCTTCCGTACCGTAACGAGCGGCGTATCTTCCACCTATGCCAACCAGACCAACGAATCAACCATGCTCACCGGGGACCTCAACATCATAGAGGTTGAATGGATCATCCAGTACCGGGTGGTGGATCCGGTGGCGTGGACCTTTAATGTCCTGGAACGGACCGCCACCATACGGGATGTATCCCGGTCGGCTATCAACATGCTGGTAGGAGACCGGGCCATCATGGACATCATGGGGCCTGAGCGAAGCACCATTGAGGCCGAGGGAGCGGCGTTCATGAACGAGACCTTCAGGAGCTACCGCCTGGGTATAGACGTGATTGCCGTAAAGCTGCAGAACATAGACCCCCCCAAGGGAGTGCAGGAGGCGTTTGACGACGTAAACAAGGCGGAGCAGGACATGAACCGGCTGATCAACGAAGGCCAGCAGGCCTACAACGCCGAGATTCCCAAAGCCCGTGGCGAGGCGGACCAGCTTGTCCAGATAGCCCAGGGCTATGCTACGGAGCGGGTCAACCGGGCAAACGGGGATGTGGCGCGGTTCAACTCGGTATTCGAGGAGTACCGCAAGGCTCCGGACGTAACCCGGCAGCGGCTCTACTACGAGATGATAGAAGAAGTCTTCAAAGACGACCGGGAAACGCTGATCATAGACCGGATCTTCGATAACTTCCTTCCATTAAAAAATCTTGACGGCAAGAATCCGGGCGTTCAGGGAGGCGGGCAATGAAAAAAAGCGCGCTTCCCCTGGCGATTCCGGCGGTAATCATTATAGGCATCCTGGTTGCGGGGCCGCTCTACATCATTGACGAGGGTGAACAGGCGGTGGTGGTCCGCATGGGGGCGCTGGTAGACGTGGTAACCCAGGCCGGGCTTCATATCAAGGTTCCTTTCATTGATACTATCGTTCGGTATCCTAAACGTATCATGGCCTGGGACGGGGAACAGAAGAGTATGCCTACCAGGGAAAAGCAGTACATTTGGGTGGATGTTACCGCCCGGTGGAAAATAGCGGATCCCAAGAAGTTTTATGAATCCATTTCCACGATTAACGCCGCCTATTCCAAGCTGGCGGAGGTGATTGATTCCGAGGTACGGACTGTGGTGGCGGAAAATTACCTTCGGGAATCGGTGCGGAATTCCAACTTCATCATGGAAAGGCCGGAAACGCCGGACAGTCTGGGTATTGGGGATACCATAGACCTTGAACAAATCCCAACGCTGATTCAGAACGGCGGCTATGAACCTATCCTGCGGGGCCGGCGGCAGCTTGCGGAGGAGGTTCTGGAACGGTCCCGGCGTATGGTTCCCGAATACGGCATAGAGCTGATCGACGTGGTAACCCGGCAGATCCGGTATTCCGACGAGCTTACCCAAAGCGTCTACGCCCGGATGATCAAGGAGCGGAACCAGATAGCCCAGGCTTTCAGGTCTGACGGCGAAGGGAAAAAGGCGGAATGGCTGGGTAAGACCGAAAACGAGCGGCGTTCCATTTTGTCTGCCGCCTACGAAAAGGCGGAAACTATCCGGGGCGCGGCGGACGCGGCGGCGGCGGGTATCTACGCTGAAGCGTACAGCCGGGACCGGGCCTTCTTCGATTTTTGGCGGGCGGTGGAATCCTACCGGGCCACGCTCCCCAATTTCAGCAAGACCTTATCCACCGATTTGGATTATTTCAGGTATCTCTATGATCCTTCGGGAAGATAATAACTTGTTGACGTGAGTAAGGGGGAAACTGGGCGGCCATGGAACGGATCATAACGATTGAGGTTGAAGGTCAGGCAAATTCGGGATTGGCTAAACTGGGGTTTGATACGGGTTTGACTGCCCAGGCATTTGCCCAGGTCAAGCTGGCCCGGTTTATCAACCGGATCGGGGTAATCGTCTATCCCGATGGAAAAACCAGCCAATGGAAGCCGGAAGGGGTGATCGAACATCAGGCCGCCGGCGCTTCCGAAAAAACCCTGGTCATCTACGGCCCCGGCTTTCCCGGAGACCGGCTGGACCGCCTGATTGAAAAGGCGGACGAAGGCGCTCTGGAGGCCCTTCGTTACTGGGTACGAGCCCGGGCGGTCCTGAACGGAACCGCCGCAGACAGCCGGGAGTCTTTCCCCTGCCCCTGGCCGGCGGCGGCCATACTGGCTGCGGCTCCCGGCGCCTTCCCGCTGGGGACGATCCTCTTTCCCCCGGACATCCTGCCCCGGCGGGCGGTAGAAGTTGAGGGGAACGGCGCGTGGCTCAAAGGGGCCGAACGCTGGACTCACCCGGACCTTGCCGGGGAAGACGCGGACGTCTTTGCCGCCGCCGCCATGTTCTACCATATAACCTGCAAAGAACCGCCCTACCCGGCGGAAGATCTTGAAAAGCTCCATTCGGACATACGGGAAGGGGTATATACCCCGCCTTCACTTATCGTTCCGGGTCTTGACATCGGCATCGCCACCCTTATCTCGAAGGCGTTAGCGCCGGTTTCCGCCGCCGCAAAACGGCCGTCCCTTGAGGAATTCTGCGGGCAGATCGGCCTTCCCCATTCCGGCGGGCCGGAAGGTTTTGCGCGTCCTGTATCCGAACCAGAACGGGCGCGGATTAAGGCCGAGCGGGACCAGTTTGACCGGAAGAAGACGGCCCGTGTAAACACCCGGCGGTTCATACGCCGGAATACGACCGTCATCGGCGGCGTGATCATCGCGGTAACCGTCTTGGCTCTGGTAATAGGCAGCATTGTCCGGGGCCGCAATGCTCTTCCCACTACCAACGGTATGAGCCCCCAGGAGGTTATAGCGGCATACTACGGCTCTTTTGGAACCCTGGATCATACCCTTATGGAAGCCTGCGTCGTCGGTAACGCCGGCAAAGGGGATATTAATACCGTAACGAACATCTTCGTAATTAGCAAAGTCAGGGAAGCCTATGAGAGGAAACGCCCGGTTATCGCCGCTCGTGAATGGCTTGACGCAGGAGCCGCCCCAACGGAACTTACGGTAACCGGCGTAACGGACCTTCGTATTGAGGGGGAGGACGAAGATGAACGCGATGGGGAAGTACGGTACCGCACGGCGTACACCCTCTGGCTCCCCGCCTCATACACGCCGGAAGACGGTTCAGAGGATAACCCAGAAATGCCGCCGGAAACAGCCCCGGCTCTGCCCACGAAAACCGCCATTACCGACGAAGTCCGCCTGGTCCTTCATAAAGGCGCGTGGCGTATCGCGGAAATAGAACGAAAATTGAATATAGATTAATGTGGGATAGAATAATTCGTAACTATATAAGCAATTAGAAACTGGACGATACTGGATTTGAACCAGTGACTTCTACCGTGTGAAGGTAGCACTCTCCCGCTGAGTTAATCGTCCCGAAAACACGCTGGTAAAATCAAACGGTGGTTTACAGAAACTTCTACCGAACAGATTTTATACTACCCCTGTAGCGCTACTATGTCAATACCCCCATAAACCTTGCTTGGAGTACGGTACCAGCCTTAGAGCCTGTTGCATTTGTGGATTTATACTATTTTATGCGCGAAGTGCAACAGGCGCTTAGTTTGTTATTAGTGCTTGACTAAACCCACAGCCCTGCTATAGTATAATATCTACTAAAATAGTATGAATACGCACGATACCTACGAGACCAGGGGCTGGCGGCGGGTTTTACAGGAAATCGGGGGCTTCCTTAAAAATTCCCTGGGCAACTTTTTCTCCCTGGAATTTCTTTCGATACTGATTCCCCTGCTCCTCTTATGGGAATTCCTTCCCCGTTGGAAGATACTGCCGGAAAGCCTTGTCCCTTCCCTGAGTACCGTGGCCCGGCGCTTTTGGTACATGCTTTGGCACAAAGACCTGGTGTTTCACATCGGTTACAGTATGGGGCGCTTCTTCACGGCCTTTGGCATTGCGGTGGCTCTCGCGGTCCCCATCGGCCTCCTTATGGGCTGGAATCTCAAGATTCGCGCCTACGTCCTGCCCCTGTGGCAGCTTTTGTCCCCCATACCGCCGCCGGCGTGGGTGCCCATGACGATCATCCTCTTCGGTATAGGCTCGAAGATGCATATCTTCCTCATGTTCATCGGCATCTTCTATCCGGTGCTTTTCAACACCTATCAGGGTATCAAAGATACGGACCCCCGTTACCTTGCCTCCGCGCGGGTTTTCGGCGCAAGTGAGTTTACCCTGCTCCGCAAAGTCTACTTTTGGCACGCCTTCGGGTCCATCATCATGAGCCTCAAAACCGGGGTTGC
The DNA here is from genome assembly GCA_031278025.1 of Treponema sp. The sequence continues at coordinate 7,391 of JAITLF010000317.1, read as the reverse complement.
CATGGGCCTGGTGATGCTCCTCATCGGCGAATCTTACGGCGGCCGCATGGGCATAGGCTACCTTCTGGGCCAGGCGAAGGACTACTTTGTCATTCCCGAAATGATGGTTTGCATGGTGATCCTCGGCTTGATAGGCTGGTTTCTTATTGAAATACTCAAATACGTGGAAATCAAACTTGCTATCTGGAAAGTAGGACGGTAAGGGCGGGAGAGGACAGGCAGACATGATAGAAGCGAGAAGCATCGGCAAATTTTTTTCCGTGGTAAACGATAAGGGGCTGGCCGAAGGTCTTACCGCTGTCCTCAACGTGTCCCTCACCATCCCCGATGGAAAAATTGTTTCTATCCTGGGGCCTTCGGGCTGCGGAAAATCAACCTTCCTCGAAATTCTCGCGGGCCTCCAGGCCCCGACGGACGGGACTATCCATATAGACGGCAAGCTGGTTCTGGAACCCCTGCCCGCGACCCGCAAGGAACAGATTGCCTATCGCAGGCGGTACCGCTTTATCTCGCCGCTGGCCAACGGCGTGTTCCGGGACCGGCCCAAGCATGACATCGCCATGATCTTTCAGGACTACGCGGTCTTTCCCTGGATGACGGCCTTGCAAAACGTGGCCTTTGCCCTCAAGCTGCGTTCCTCCGGGCGGACTAAAAAGCGGGAGATCGAAGAGAAGGCTCTTTTCTATTTACATAAGGTGGATCTTGCCGCCTCGGCCCATAAATACCCCTCCCAGCTTTCAGGAGGCATGCGCCAGCGCCTGGCCCTGGCGCGGGCCCTCTCGGTGGGGCCGAAGATCATCCTCATGGATGAGCCTTTTGCTGCGGTGGATGCCCTGACACGGGAAAAGCTCCAGGACGAATTGCTGCGGCTCTGGGACGAGACCGGCAGGACCGGAAGCCCCATCACCGTGATCCTCGTAACCCACGACACCCAGGAAGCGGTCTATCTTTCCGATGAGGTGATAGTCTTCTCCCCTGGCCCGGGAACGATCCGCAATCGCATTCCGGTACGGGTACGGCGTCCGCGGGCCAGGACGGATGCGGAACTGGTGGAAATTCAGGAGCGTATATTGGCGATGTTCCAGTACGATATCAACCAGGAAGCGGATTATTCGATATAGCAGGAGAATTTATGAACGAACAACAGGAGAAGGCCCCTTGCCGGGGGGCGATTCTCGACACCATCATTGCGGCCCGCGGGAATACGCCGCTCGTTCGGCTGCGGAAAATGGGGAAAGACCTGCCGGGCACCGTGCTGGTAAAGGTAGAAGCCTTTAACCCCATGGCCAGCGTTAAAGACCGCATCGGGGCGGCCATGCTGGACGCGGCGGAGCGGGAGGGCAAACTGAAAAGCGGCGGTACGGTGATTGAACCCACATCGGGCAACACCGGCATAGGCCTGGCGTTTGCCTGCGCCGCCAGAGGCTACCGGCTCATCCTGACTATGCCGGAAACCATGTCGGTGGAACGGCGGAAACTGGCCCGGATGCTCGGCGCGGAAGTGGCGCTTACATCCGGCAAGTCGGGGATGAAGGGGGCCGTTCAAAAGGCGGAAGAACTGGCGGGCCGTATTCCCGGCGGCTATATGCCCCTGCAATTCGACAACCCCGCCAATCCCGAAGTACACCGCCTGACTACCGCAGAAGAGATTTGGGCCGACACCAAAGGCGGGGTGGATGTTTTTGTGGCCGGCGTGGGGACCGGCGGCACCATCACCGGCGTGGGAGAAGTGCTTAAAGGGCGGAAACCCGCGGTAAAAATCGTGGCCGTAGAACCCGACGCCTCGCCGGTCCTTTCGGGCGGCCTGGCGGGGCCGCACCGCATCCAGGGTATAGGCGCGGGCTTTATCCCCAAGGTGCTGAACCGTTCCGTCATTGACGAGATAGTCCGGGTAACCAATGAAGATGCCTTTGGCAGCTCCCGCACCCTGGCCCGTACCGAGGGAATCCTTGCGGGCATTTCCTCAGGCGCCGCCCTGTGGGCCGCCCTCAAGATCGCCGCCCGGAGCGAAAGCCGGGGCAAAACCATCGTGGCGATCCTCCCGGACTCCGGGGAGCGGTATCTGTCCACCCAGCTTTCGGATCTGGACGAATGACTCAGGCGCGGTTCCTCATCCCGTTGCTGCCGGCGCTGTTGCTCGGTTCCTGCGCGTCAAAAGACGGGGGCCTGGAAGAAGCGCCCATCATCACCTCCGCCACCTATCAGCATACCCAGTATACCGGCAGGAACCAGCCGGTTGCGGTTCTCGCCGCGAAAGCGGACGTTCCCCCCTTTATCGTTACCTATTTCAGATCCGAAAAAGATTTAGAGGAGGGCCTGAACGGCAGCGGCGAAGCGCCCGTTGAGGTAGGCGATTATTATGCCCGGATCGAACGGCCGGCGGGCGGCGGATACCGGCGGGGTAAGAATATCAAGATTGAGTACCACATCCAAAAGGCGTTTGTTTCCATTGTTGCCGATCCGGTCCAGCGCGTTAGCTATGACGGCGGGCCGAAGGAAATCACCGCCCGTACCGAGCCGCCGGTAACCCCGCCCCTGGTTGTTACGTATTTTGCCGCCGGCGCCGCGCTTGCGTCTCCTCCCGGCGGCAGGGGGCAATACCGCGTTACCCTTGTTTTCCCCGGCAATGAACGGTATATGGGGGCTTCAAAGGACGTGGAACTGTGGATAGAGTGATTGGCGGTATATCCTGCGGCAAAGGCAAAGAGAAGGAAGTCCGCGATACGGGCGTTACCCGAATTGACGCCGGGTGCCGGACGTGCATGAGCAAAGCTGATCGTTCATGGGCGGCGGTGGGTTTTTTGATTCCGCCCCTGGGGTTACAACTCGTAAACCCACTTTTACGTCTCGCAAACCCACTTTTATAACCCGCAAAACCATTTTTGCGGCGCGTACACCCGGGGTTACAAGCCGTACACCGCTCCTTGCAAGCCGCAGACCGGTCTCTCAACGTCCCGGACCTGCCCCGGAAACTTCCGGAACCGCTTCCCAAGGGCGATGTGGACCTGTTCTTAAGGGGAATGAAGCGCCCGCTATGGATCGGGCTGTTTCCGGATTATCAAAAAGGCGGCGGGGAAAGCAATTTCCGGCAGGACCGGGAAGGTTTTATACCCGCCGGGTTCACGGAAAACCCGGCGGGAACCCCCTTGTTTTCTAATCAGTCATCCGCTGCGGCTTTGCTACCAGGTTATGCCCTTAAATTGCGGGGCAAAGAGCGCGTCGCCGGGATTCGTTTCGATGGTACCCTGGCGCACCAGGGCGTCGGCATAGCCTTTAAGCTGGTCCGTCGCAAGCTGGGTGGTAAAGCCCAGTTTAGGATTGCTGTTGATGATGGCTTGCCGGTCGACGGACACGTATTTCACGGCAATATCCACGATGTCGGCGGCTGCCGGGTTGGCCAGAATCAGCTGGTCCGCCTCGGCAATCGCCTCAATGAAGACCTTGGCGTCGTCCAGCCTGGCCGCCAGGAAGTCCTTGTTGGCGTTGATGGTCCGGCACGGGGGATTCTCTCCGGCAAGATTGGGATCGTTCCTGCCGTCGCCGTCGGCGTCGGACTCGCCGTTGAACAGGGTCTTGTACCGGGGCCTTCCCTGGGCGTCTTTGGCGAGGAGGGCCAGCGCCACGAAGGGTTCCTCCAGAATGGCGCCCTTCACCTGGCCGGCGTCCAGGGCGGCAATGGCCGCGCCGGGGGCCAGGGTTACCAGCTCAAAATCCGTGGCGTACTGGTTCCGCAGGGCATCCCTGATGAGGATCACCGCGCAGCAGGTGGTGGAAAGGCCGGCGATTTGCTGCCCCTTAAGATCGGCGGGGGTCTTGTAGGGAGCGTCCGCCGGAACCACCAGCACCGAAGTACAGGGAATCTTGACCTGGCCGATGATGATGATGTTCTGGCCCTTGGCAATGGGGGTAATGACCCCGGTGGGGCAGTTAAACACGATATCCGCTTCCCCGCCGACTACCGCCGCAACCCCGGAGCTGGTCTGCTGTATATCGACTTCCAGCCCCCGCTTGGCAAAAAGACCCTTTTCGTAGGCCACGTAGAGGTTAAGGTGATGGGTGGAGTTGGCATCCGCCACGATGACCTTCTTGCCCGATAAGACCGGGCCTGACTGCTGGGCGGCGGGGGCCGGAGTTTCATCTTTTTTTCCGCCGGCCCACAGGGCGGCGGAAAAAACCGTAAGGACCGCTAACATACAGAACACTTTTTTCATAAAATCCTCCTATAATTCATAGTATATTACTAGGTATGATAGTATAGCAGGGCCGCAGGCTTGGTCAAGAGCGATTTACGATTTTCGGCAATTTAACCCTTTGCGGATACATGAGTCTCATTAAACCCAGGTGAACCCACGTAGGGTATACGGGAATACGCGATTAGAGGTCCTCGATCCCGCAAACTCCTGGTACACGGGGACCGGCCATGATATACTGTCTGAAATTCACGTGAAGGAGTATCTGCCATGACCAGGGAAGAACATATTCAGGACCTTGTCTCTAAGATGACGCTGGAGGAAAAAGTTTCTCAACTTTCCTACGAGAGCCCCGCCATAGAACGGTTGGGGATACCCGAATATAACTGGTGGAACGAATGTCTCCATGGAGTTGCCCGTGCGGGGTTTGCCACGGTGTTTCCCCAGGCCATAGCGCTGGCGGCGACCTTTGACGAGGCGTTTGTCCGCGAAACGGCTTCCGCGATAGCCGATGAGGCCCGTGCCAAGTACAACGAGGCGGTAAAGATGGGGAACCGGAAGCAGTACTGGGGCCTTACCTTCTGGACCCCGAACATCAATATCTTCCGGGACCCCCGCTGGGGCCGGGGGCAGGAAACCTACGGCGAAGACCCGTACCTTACAGGCCGCATAGGGCTTGCCTTTATGAAGGGGCTCCAGGGAGACGACCCGGAAAACCTCAAGCTTGCGGCATGCGCCAAACATTTTGCGGTCCACTCGGGGCCGGAAAAACTGCGCCATGTGTTCGACGCCCGGGTTTCTCCCAAGGACCTGTGGGAGACCTACCTGCCGGCCTTCAAGGTCCTGGTGGAAAACGGGGTAGAGGCCGTGATGGGCGCGTACAACCGCACCCTGGGGGAACCCTGTAGCGGCAGCCCCCTGCTCCTCAAGGAGATACTCCGGGGCAAATGGCAGTTCAAAGGCCACGTCGTTTCCGACTGCTGGGCCATCCGGGACTTCCACGCGAACCACAAGGTTACCTCCTCGCCGGAAGAATCCGCCGCAAAAGCCCTCAATGCCGGGTGCGATCTCAACTGCGGCTGTACCTACCCTATGCTGACCGTCGCTTATAAGCAGGGGCTTGTTACCGAAGAAGCCATCAACACCGCCCTTACCCGGCTCCTCCGTACCCGGATGAAGCTGGGCATGTTCGATCCCCCGGAACAGAGCCCCTACGGCACGCTGGGCCGGGAGATCATCAACAGCGAAAAGCACCGCCTGCTCGCCCTGGAAGCGGCCCGGAAATCCATCGTCCTCCTCAAGAACGACAACAACCTGTTGCCCCTGGACGATTCGGGCAAACGCATCCTGGTAACCGGTCCCGGCGCGGCAAATCCCCATACCCTGCTGGCAAATTACTACGGCATGAGCCCCCATCTGGTAACGATCCTTGAGGGCCTGGTCGAAAAGACCCGGACCAAGTACGCCGTCTCCCTGGAATACCGTATGGGTTCCCTGATGTACGAGGCAAATCATCCTTCCACGGCCGCCTTCGGCGTCGCCCCCCAGGACGATGTGGTTATCGCCGTGTTCGGGCTGGACGGCATCATGGAAGGCGAAGAAGGGGACGCCGTCGCTTCCGATTCCAACGGCGACCGGGATGCTATCGAGCTTCCGCCCTGGCAGCTTGACGCCCTGCGGAGAATCAAAGCCGCGGGCAAGAAGGTGATCCTCGTACTCACCGGCGGAAGCCCCATCGCCTTCCCCGAAGACATAGCCGACGCCGTCCTCTTTGCCTGGTATCCCGGCGAACAGGGAGGCGCCGCGGTGGCGGACATCATCTTTGGAGACGTGGTTCCCTCCGGGAAGCTGCCCATCACCTTCCCGGCTTCCACGGATCAGCTTCCTCCCTATGAAGACTACGCCATGACGGGGCGCACCTACCGCTACATGGAAAAGAAACCCCAGTATCCCTTCGGCTTCGGTCTTTCTTATACGACGTTCCGCTTCGATTCCCTGACGCTCTCGGCCGGCAGCATTGCCGCCGGCGGGAGCGTAACGGTCAAAACCGCGCTTACCAATACCGGAAAGGTTGACGCCGTCGAAGCGATTCAAATCTACATCGCCAAAGAGAACCGGGATGCCGGTGATCCCATCGCCTCCCTCAGAGCCTTCCGGCGGGTTTCGGTGCCCGCGGGCGCTACGGTGGAGGCGGCGTTTGACCTTCCCGCCCCGGCCTTCGAGTCGGTGAACATAGCCGGTGAAAGCGTCCTGGTTCCCGGCGTCTATACCGTAACCGCTGCCGGCGCCGCTCCGGTTCCGGCTGCCCTGGAGAAAGGCGCGGCAAAACCGGTAACCGCGAAGATCACGGTGCAGTGAGCATGTCCCGGCGGTAACGCGGCAACGCGGTAAGTACGAAAGCCCTCCCCTGCCGGCGAGGGCTTTTTATTTAGAAGCGGTAAATTGATTCCCTGTCGCCGGTATCAATATAGGTAATGGCCGTCGTCGCCCGCCGCGCATCCGGGAGGGTTACCGTTTTGATGCTGCCGGAGGGGGTATGCCCGACGATCTGCCGGTACCCGCGGGCGGGCTGTTTTTCCAGGGAAGCCGGCCTGATCCAGATAGGGCTTTGCGTGATGTCGTCCCCGAAAGGGTTATGGCCGTTAAAGGATAAGATGGCGCGGTCTTTGGCGAATGCCCTGTTGATATCTTCAACCGCCGTATATCCGGCTTTTTTCATCCGCTTCATAAACCACGCCGAAACCCCGGCGTGCGAAATGAGGTAATTATCCGCCGTAACATATACGACTTTAAGAAGATCGATGTTTTCTTCCAGAATGCGGCAGATTTCGCGATGATGCGCGGGCTGATAGCCTGAATACTGCTGGCCGGTAACCTTTTTCAGGTAGTGATAATCATGATTTCCCAGGCAGAGTTTTATCCGCCCGTCTTCCCCGGCCCATGTGCAGATTTCCTTGAAGTTCCGGTATTGCCGGCTGAAGGGCCGGTTGAAGCTGTCAAAATAATCCCCCACAAAATAGAATTCCGTAAAATCCTCGTGGATGTAGTGTTTCCAGAAATCCCGTCCGTGAACATCGCCTATGGCCAGCCGCATAATCTTCCTTAATAACCGGGGTTATCATAGGGGAAACCCGCCGGGGGCAGCAAGGGAACGCGGCGGGGCATCCGGGTCCGGAACTTCAAGACCTCATTTCTGGAACT
>JAITLF010000053.1 GCA_031278025.1 Treponema sp. | reverse complement strand
CCAATGACCTTCCGGTCATAAAGGTCAAGTACCACCGTCAGATATACCTGGCCTCCCAGGGTGCGCAGGTACGTGATGGCGTGCCTTTGGTACGACGACACCCGTTTCTCCCCGTCCCGTCCGGCCTGAAACTCCCGATTCAGGATGTTTTCGCAGACCGGAAGTCCGTGGTTCGAATTGGTCGTGGGGATGAACTTCCGCCTCCCCCGGGCCCCGGGCATTAAGGCCGTGTTCCCGCATCAAACGGGCCGCTTTCTTACGGCTTACCCGCTTCCCGCAGTCCCGCCGCAGGGTTTCCCTCACCCGGGGACTGCCATACCGGTAGTGATGCTGTTCCTGTATCCGGACAATCAGGTCAATCAGTTCCTTGTCCCCTTCCTTCTTCCCCCCGGATGTCTCCTGCTTCGCCGCTACTGACCCCTAAAACTCACGTCCTTCTCCCGAATGGTGTATTTCCTCCGGTGTTCACTCATGAACCCGTCCAGTTACGGATTTAACCCGTGAAAAAAAGGAGTGGGGGTAGCGGAAGCCACCGCAGGGCGAAGCCCGAGGAGGCTGGAGCGAGGGGGAGCCGCGTCAAAAACGGCTTGTCATAGGGCAAAAATTGGTACATCCTATGACATCAGCGGCGCTCCCCCTTTTTAACTTGTTGACCGTGGGACGGCTTCCCCCGAACCGCGCGGATGAGGGGGCTCCGGCTCTTTTAAGGCCCATACCGAAGGGGATACCCTGGTTATCAGGCCCGGCGGCGATGGTCCGCCTATAGAAGAAATACGCTACGCCACGGAGCCCTACACGAAGGTGAATCTTTTTAACGGCGCGGGTTTCCCCGCCTGGCCCTTTTGCCTCACGGTGGGGCCGGACTCCCGGCGGCGGGACAATGAAGTATTGGAGGAAAATCATGAAACTGCTGATTAAAAACGCGGAGATTTTTGACGGTCTGAATGAAAACGCCAAAACCGGCTGTGTGCTGGTGGAGGGGGACCGGATCAGCGCCGTCTTTGACCGGGACCCTGCCGGTTACGCCGGGGAGGTTTTGGACGCGGCGGGCCTCACCCTGAGCCCCGGCTTTATCGACACCCATTCCCATAACGATTTTTACGGGGTCCTGCCCAACGCGCAGAAATATATCAGGCCCTTCGTGGAACAGGGGATCACCACCCAGGTGGCGGGGAACTGCGGTTTTTCCACCGTGGGCATAGATCCCGGCACCCCCTACGGCAAGGACCTTTTCGCCTTCTTCGCGTCTAATCCCGATTACCAAGGGGTGTCCGCTTTTGAGGGCTGGGCGGCGGCGGTGGACCGGTATTCCCCGGTGAACATGGCCTGTCTCTGCGGCCACGGGACGATCCGTACCTCCCTGCGGGGGCTGGGGCCCGGCGCTTTAACGGAGGCGGAAGCGGACGCCATGGAGCGTTCGATAGCGCGGGAACTGGAGGCGGGCGCCGCCGGGCTTTCCTACGGCTTGATGTACGATCCGGGTATGTACGGCGGCCCGGAAGAACTGCTGCGGATGGCAAAAGTAGCCGCCCGGCACAACAAGCCCATCACCTTCCACGCCCGGGCCCTCTCCCGGTTTTCCACCTCCTACCCGGAACTTTTCGGCAGGGCCCATAACCTCCGCGCCCTGGACGAGGTACTGGAAATCGCCGAAAAATTCGGCGCCAAAACCCACCTGTCCCACGTCATCTTTGTGGGCAGAAACACCTGGAACACCCTGGACGAAACCCTATCCCTCATCGACGGGGCAAACCAGCGGGGCCTGGACCTGAGCTTTGACATTTATCCCTTCGACTTTGGGGCCAGCACCATCACCGTTGCCCTGCCCGCCTGGTACCGGGGACTCACGCCGGAGGAAAAACGAAGATTCCCGGTCCGGCTGCGCCTGCGGGCGGAGATCTTCGCCACGAGGAAGCTTCTGGGGTTTGGTTTTGACGATGTTCAGATAAGTTACGCCGGGGCCGCCCACCCCGGGTATACGGGTAAGCGGATCAGCGAAATCGCCCGGGAAAAGGGAACCAGCGCGTTCGACGCCTATATCGCCGTGATAGATGAAACGGGAGCGGAAACCACGGTGATCATGTACCGCTATATGAACGACCGGATCATCGACATCCTAAGCCGGCATCCCAGGGTCAGTTACATGACCGACGCCTGGATCACCGATGAGGGGATGCAGAACCCCGCGGCCTTTGGGACCTTCCCCAAATTCCTCCGCCTCAGCCGGGAGGGGAAGGCGGAGACCCTGGGCAGAATGATCCGCAAGATGACCGGCCAGGCCGCCGGACGCTTTGGCCTTAAAAACCGGGGCCGGATAGCGCCGGGGTACTACGCCGACCTCGTACTCTTTGACCGGAACACCGTCGCCGAAAGCGGCGGCGAGAGCCTCCCCACCGGCCTGTCCCAGGTGATCATCAACGGTGAATTCGCGGTCCGGGACGGGGTCGACCGGGAAAAATCAGCGGGCCGCGCATTACCGGTAGAATAGCCGGATCCGGCGGGCATAACGGGCCGGGACGCCGGCCGCCTTTCTTATCCGGCAAGCTCCTTGAGGGCCGCAGCCAATTGGTCAATTTCCCCGATG
>JAITLF010000249.1 GCA_031278025.1 Treponema sp. | reverse complement strand
GGGGGCCCAATCAATCATCATTCGCTCCTTTTTTCGGTAATGCGCTAGTACTTACTATACTACGAACCCCTCAAAAAACAATCCCCGGCGGGAAAAAGCCTCACCTTTGGGGGCCGGGGTCCTTCGGACCCTCCGGACCCGTGGTCCCCCGACGGGACGGCGGGACAGCGCCCCGCAAAGAGGGGGAGACTTCCCTTCCTCCGCTATGGCATACTGCCAGGACAGGAGAATAACGCGGTGTATCAAAACGTTGACCCTAAGGTGAGTTTTCCCAAGTTAGAGGAAAAGATTCTTGAGTTTTGGGAGAAAAACAGGATATTTGAAAAATCCGTATCCCGGCGGAAAGGCTCAGGCGAAGGTTCCCCCGAAAACGATTTTGTCTTTTATGACGGGCCTCCTTTTGCCACCGGCTTGCCCCATTTTGGGCATTTTGTGCCAAGTACCATCAAGGACATCATTCCCCGGTACCAGACCATGAAAGGAAGGCGGGTGGAACGCCGGTTCGGATGGGACTGCCACGGCCTTCCGGTGGAAACGTTGATCGAAAAGGAACTGGGCCTTAACTCCAAAACCGACATTGAGCGCTACGGCGTCGCGGAATTCAACGAAGCGTGCCGGGCCGCCGTGCTCCGGTACGTAAAAGAATGGCGGGAGGTGATCACCCGCCTGGGCCGGTGGGTTGATTTTGACAAGGATTACAAGACCATGGATGGCGGTTATATGGAAACCATCTGGTGGGTGGTCAAATCGCTTTGGGAAAAAGGTCTTATCTACGAGGGCCATTACAGCCTGCCCTATTGCCCCCGGTGCGCCACGGTGCTTTCCAACCATGAACTTAACCTGGGGGGCTTCAAGGATGTCCACGATCCTGCCGTTACCGTCCGGTTTAGGGTAACCGGACTGGCTCCGGGCAGCCCGGCGGCAGCGGCGCCCCTGCTGGCCGCGCCCCTGCCTGCCGGCCTCGCGGACGGGAAAACCTACCTCCTGGCCTGGACTACTACCCCCTGGACCTTGCCCAGTAATCTGGCCCTTACCCTGGGACCGGACATAGATTATGCGTTGGTTCAGGATGGGGAGGAGCGCTGCATCCTGGCGGAAGCCCGGCTGCCGGCTTACTACAAGAACCCGCCTGAGCTGCCGCAGGCGGAAGCGCCTGCCGCCGGGGGCTGCCGGATCCTCTGGCGGATGAAAGGGGCGGACCTCATCGGCATTACCTACGAGCCGTTGTTTCCGTATTTCCGGGACGCGGCGGAACAGAACGCCTTCAGGACCTATCCGGGGGATTTTGTTTCCACCGAGGACGGCACGGGCATAGTCCACACCGCACCGGGTTTCGGCGAGGACGATCTGCGGGTGTTGAAGGGTACAGGGGTCCCCACCATCTGCCCCATAGACGCCGAATGCCGCTTTACCGCCGAAGTACCCGATTACCAGGGGCTTTTCGTGAAGGACGCGGACAAGGCCATCATGGAACGGCTTAAAGCCGAGGGGAAACTCGTCAAACGGGACCAGATACTCCACGCCTATCCGCACTGCTGGAGATGCGGAAGCCCCCTCATTTACCGGGGGGTACGTTCCTGGTTTGTGGATGTTCAGAAGATCAAACAGGATATGCTGGACGCCAACGAGCGGATATGCTGGGTTCCCGGACACATCAAGAACGGCCGGTTCGGGAAATGGCTGGAAGGCGCACGAGACTGGGCCATCAGCCGCAACCGGTACTGGGGAAACCCCCTTCCCATCTGGAAATGCCCGGACTGCGGGAAGATTGTCTGCGTCGGAAGCCGGGCGGAACTAAAGGAACTTTCCGGCAAGGAGCCGGGGGACCTGCATAAGCACTTTGTGGACGGCATCACCATCCCGTGTAAACACTGCGGGGGAACCATGACCCGCATACCGGAAGTGCTGGACTGCTGGTTTGAATCCGGGGCCATGCCCTATGGGCAGAACCACTATCCTTTTGAAAACAAAGAATTTTTCGACCGCAATTTCCCGGCGAATTTCATCAATGAAGGGCTGGATCAGACACGGGGCTGGTTTTATACCCTAACCATCCTGGCGGCGGCGCTGTTCAGGAAGCCCGCCTTCCTGAACTGTGTGGTATCGGGCCTGGTGCTTGCTTCGGACGGCAAAAAGATGAGCAAGAGCCTGCGGAACTACACGGATCCTCTGGAAGTGGTGAATACCTTCGGCGCGGACGCCTTGCGGCTCTTCCTCATTCATTCCGCAGTGGTTAAGGCTGATGATCTCAAATACAGCGATGAAGGGGTGCGGGAAGTGCTCAAAAGCATCATCCTGCCCCTCTGGAACGCCTATAGCTTTTTTGTAACCTACGCCAACATTGATGCGGCAAGCCCCGCCGGAACGCCGGTCAACCCCTCGAATCCCCTGGACAAGTGGATACTGTCGGTGGCGGAAACCCTGGCGGAACGGGTGGGAAATGCCCTGGATGCCTACGATCTTTCCCGTGCGGTGGATCCTATCATTGAGTTCATCGATCTGCTGAATAACTGGTATATACGCCGGTCCCGGCGCCGGTTCTGGCGCTCTTCGGCGAGTGTAAACGGCGGTTTCGGGAACGACCTCGACAAGACCGAGGCGTACGGGACCCTCTACGACGCCCTCAAAACCCTCATCACCGTCGCGGCACCCTTCATGCCCTTTGTTACCGAGGCGATATGGCAAAACCTCCGGCTGCCTTCTGATCCCGAATCGGTGCATCTTGCGGACTTTCCCCTGCCCCGGAAGGCCCGGCGGGACAGCGCGCTGGAGTTCAAAATGGCCGCGGTACAGCGCGCGGTTTCCATGGGCCGGTCCCTCCGGTCCCAGTACAACATCAAGGTCCGCCAGCCCCTGCGCACGGTGGAACTGGTAACCCGGAACCCCGATGAAAAGGCGGTGCTTCTAGAGATGACCGAGATCATCCGGGAGGAACTCAACGTTAAAAACGTGGTGTTCCGGGATAATGAAGAAGACCTGGTGGAATACCAGGCCAAGGCGAATTTCCGGGTTCTGGGCAAAGAGCTGGGCAAGAACATGAAGGCCGCCGCCGCCCGCATCGAAGCCCTGAGCCAGAGCGAGATTCAGGGTATTCTGGAAGGGGCGGCCCTCTCGATAGATGTGGCAGGGAAGGCGGTGGAGATCACCAGGGAGAAGCTTGATATACGGCGTTTGGAAAAAGCCAGCCTCCGGGTGCTGAATGAAGGGACCTTGACGGTGGGCCTGGATACGGAAGTTACCGGGGCGCTTTCCCAGGAAGGGGATGTCCGGGACCTGGTCCGGGGGGTACAGAACCTGAGAAAGGAGCTTGGCTTTGCGGTAACCGACCGCATACGCCTGCGCCTCTGTGGATCGGACCGGCTCAAGGCCGCCTGGGAGGACTTTGCCGATTATGTGGCTGCGGAAACCCTGGCGGCGGAGACCCGGTGGGAAAAAGCCGCGGACGGGCGGGAAGTGGAAGCCGGGGATGACACATGGTTCGTAAAAATCGAGAAACAATGAAAGCCTTTTTTCCGGGCTTCATCCTGGCATCCTCCTTCATCATGCTGCTTGCTTCCTGCGCGGCGGTTCCCGAATCGGTTGCGCGCTTTGAAGACGCGGGGGACGCTCTCGCCTTTCTGGATCCCGGCGGACTGGTATACCTGACCCTTGACGCGCCCCAATCGCGGCCTATCCTGGACCGTGTTTCCCTAGGGGGGATCACGGGGAACCAACTGGCCCAGGCGCTGGACATGACGGATACGGCGGCGGCGGCCTTTTATCCCCCCGAAGACGGCAGGGGGTTTCTCCTGGCCGCCCGTGGCCGGTACCCAAGTTCCCGCCTGCGGTTTTCCCTGGGCCTCAGCGCTGCCTGGAAAAAGAAGCGCTCTGGAACAGGGGGGCGGTATTGGCGTTCCGAGAAAGATGGGCTTTCGGTTTATGTCGATCCCCGGTATGTCCTGATATCCGGGGGAGACCCGTTTCCCCAGACCGGGGGCGTTGCGGCCCCTGACTGTTTCGGTGAGTTTAGCGAAGGGGCGGTCCTGGCCGGCTGGGTTTCGGATGCGGAGTCCCTGATGGGCCGGTTCCTGGCGGATATGGCGATTCCCCTTTGGATTCCGGCGGACCTGCTTGTTTTTGGGGTTTACCCCGCCGGGGGAGACGCCGCGAATCCCGGACCCTTTTTCGCGAAGCTCCGGATGGAACTGCCCTCCCCCAGCCACGCCGGCGCCCTTATGGCTATGCTCGCGATGGCCCGGCCTTACTTCGTTAACCCGGACCTTCCGGAAGCAGGCGGGTTACCGCCCGGATTGCCGTTGGCATCGCTTCTTTTCGCCAACGCCCCGATTCAAGATGGTTCGTCTTTGATTCTGAGGACCGACCCTATGGACGCCGAAAAGATTGCTTTACTTTTTACGGCGTTCTCGGTATATTCTAGGTAAATTTTCGCGAACCGGTTTTTTACAATCTTTTACAAACCGATTTTTACAAACTTTTACAAAACGGTGCATTTATAAAATTTTGTGGCGAATCGAATTTTTTGAATCGAAACAAGAACAATAATAACGATAGAGAGGAAATGTGTATGCCAACGTATGAATATGAATGTAAAAGCTGCGGTTATACTTTTGACGCCTTTCAAAGAATGAATGATGAACCCCTTAAAACCTGCCCCAAGTGCGGCAAGGATGTCCGCCGGCTTATAAACGGCGGAAGCGGGATTATTTTCAAAGGCTCCGGTTTTTATGTAACTGATAAGAAGGGAAGCAGCGGTTCTTCTTCGCCTTCACCCGTAGCGAAATCTCCGGAGGCCGCGTCCGGCGACGGCGCAAAAACGGATGGCGCGGCAAAAACGGATGGCGCGGCAAAAACAGACGCGGGAACCAAAACGGAAAGCAGTGGGGAAAAGAAGGCGGCGAGTTAAGGCGCATGAAAAATCCCCGTTTCCATTGCGAAAACTGCGGGGCTGAAGTCCCCTCCCAGGCGAAACAATGCCCCCGGTGCGGCCGGTTATTTCAGTCGGTCCGGTGCTCTTCCTGCGGGTTTACCGGGGAGGAAGCCCTGTTTGCCCAGGGGGGATGCCCGGTCTGCGGCTGCGCCGTTCCCGCCGGCTCCCGAAGCCGGAGGCGCCGGCGTTTCGCTGGCGGCGCGGGACAAAACCCCGGGGGGGCAGCCGACGCACTGCCCCTGTGGGTATATCTCCTGGCCGCCATATTTGTCATCGGCATCTGCACGATCCTGTTCACCCTTCTGAAACGTTGAGGCGGTTCTATTTTTACCGTTGTTTATCTCCTGAAAAAAACCCATACTCTCCTGACTATGTTCCCGCGTTACTTCTCCGGTACCGTCAAATCCGATGCCAAGACCCTTTCCCCGCCTAACTGGAACAACCGCACCCTTTTCAATATGATCTGGCCGCTCATGGTAGAACAGATCCTGGCGGTAACCATGGGAGCGGTAGATACCGCCATGGTAAGCTCCGTAGGGGAATATGCCATTTCCGGCGTGAATATCGTCGATAACATCAACAACCTTCTGATTATTGCCTTCTCCGCCCTGTGTACCGGCGGCGCGGTGGTGATCAGCCAGTACATAGGCCGGCAGGACGCGGAAAACGCCCGCCTGGCTTCCCGCCAGCTCGTCTACAGCGTAACCGGCGTATCCATTGTCATTATGGCGGTTACCGTTATGGTAAGGCGGCCCCTCATCTCCCTTATCTACGGGAACATTGAAGATACGGTGATGGGCGCGTCTTCAACCTACCTGATGATAACCGCGTTTTCGTACCCCATGCTGGCCCTGTACAATTCCTGCGCCGCGTTGTTCCGGTCTGTCGGGAACAGTAACGTTACCATGCGGACAGCGCTGCTGGTAAACATTCTGAACATAGGGGGCAACGTTCTTTTTATCTTCGGATTAAAATTGGGCGTGGCGGGAGCCGCCCTTTCCACCCTGATAAGCCGGTCCGCGGCGGCGGCAGTTTTGCTGTCCATGCTGATCACCAACAAGCGGACGCCCGTCAGTCTTGCGGGGATTTTGAAAATCAAAACAGCGCCGCACATGGTGCGCAACATTTTGAATGTAGGAATCCCAAGCGGCCTGGAAAGTTCCATGTTTCAAATCGGCAGGCTTCTTACCCAGCGCATTTTTACTACCTTTGGAACCGCCGCCATTGCGGGGAATGCTATCGCCAGCGTGGTAAATTCTTTTTCTTTTATGCCCGGCAATGCGTACGGCATGGTTCTCTTAACCGTGGTGGGCCAATGTGTGGGCGCGGGTAATTATGCGGCGGCCAAACGAAACACCGTCAAAATAATAAAGCTCGCGTACATCACCATCTTTGTGATGAACCTGTTCATCTATCTTTTCATGGAGCCGTTGATACGCATCTTCCGCCTGAGCGGAGAAGCCCATGATTTTGCGAAATTGTTTTTGCGGGTTCACTGTATTTCCATGGCCTTAGGCTGGGCCCTGAGCTTCGGCCTCCCCAACGCCCTTCGCGCGGCGGGGGACGCCCGGTACGTGATGATTGTCGCCTCCGCCTCCATGTGGACGGTTCGGGTAAGCGCGGCATATCTTCTGTCCTACGTTTTCGGCGTAGGGCCGTTGAGCGTGTGGCTTGCCATGGGCGGCGACTTTATCGTCAGGGGAACCTGCTATCTTATCCGCTGGTTCGGCGGCAAATGGGAACACCAGCGGGTGATTGATTCCTGCTGAGGTAAGACTGAAGCGGCGATGGAAGACCTTCCCTCCCGTGCCGTTTCAGCGGCAGGGTCCGCGTTCACGGTAGGCGCCTGCGCGCTCACGGTAGGCGCCTACGCGCTCGCGGCAGGCGCCTACGCGATCACGGTAGGCGCCTACGCGATCACGGTAGGCGCCTACGCGATCACGGTAGGCGCCTACGCGATCACGGTAGGCGCCTACGCTATCACGGTAGGCGCCTACGCGATCACGG
>JAITLF010000193.1 GCA_031278025.1 Treponema sp. | reverse complement strand
TCTTAACCGGACCCGGTATGCTCCGTTCGTGGTTATGCCATGTTTTTTTTCTCCGGCAAAAGGGCCGCTCACCCTATGCTGTATTCAGCCTGCGGCGCCCCCTTTTCTATTGAGTCAATCACCGCGTTGATCGCTTCTTCGCTGTCAATGCGGCCGAACCACCAGTTCTCCGGGTACACCACCAGCGCCGGCCCCCGGTCGCAGACCTTGAGGCAGCCGGTGCTGGAAACCGCCACGTCGCCGAGCCCCCGGTCCGCCAGTTCTTCTTCCAGGTACTGCATGAGCTGGCCGGAGCCTCCCTTGCTGCACACCCCCTGGGGCGTACCGTTCATCCTGAACGACGCGCAGACAAACACATGGTGTTTTGGTTTCGTCATAATCCCTCTCCTTGATTTTTTACCCGCATCCCATTCCTTTTCCGCCGCAGGAAACGCCCGCGCCGCAGGAGGCGGCGGAGACGGAAAAAATTTTGGGAATTGATTTACCTTCCATGATGGGAAGGGCAATGTCGGCGATAAGGCCCTCGGCGGTGATAACCGGCAGGCCCCGGGCTTCCAGAATTTTTTTGGGGTTTTGGCCGCAGTGGCTCACCAGGAGGGCGCAGCAGTCCGAAAGGATCTCCGCCAGGGCTTCCCACCGGGCGTCGCCTGATCCGGGGGCCGGGGCGGAGCGCTGTTCCCGGAGGACCGCCGCGCCGTTTTCCCGGGCGTAGATCCAGATGCCGGCGGCGTCTCCCAAATGGCGGTTCACGAAAAGCCCCTCCATGGAAACCGCCGCCACATAGGGTTTTTCGTTGCTTGCCTTCACCACGGCGGATTCGGCCAGGAGCCTTTGAAGCGCCCCGGAATTTTCTTCGCCGATACAGCCCGCGGCGTCGGACCGGCAGCGGGCGCAGTGGGACATCTGGGGTATGTATTTTCCCGCCAGAATCCGCTGGGCCCGGATGTCCTCCATAGCGGCGGGGGGGATATGCTCAAAGGCCGATCCTTCGGCGTGAACCATAGGCATACAGTTCTGCACGTCCGCTCCCAGCCGGGCGGTATAGGCCGCCACCTCCGCCGCGTGGTTGTCATTCACGCCGGGAATGATGACGGTGTTGATTTTTACGGTAGTGTTTTTTTCTTTCAGCAGCCTGATCGATTCGGTCTGCCGCCGCAAGAGGAGCCGCGCGGCGTCCAGCCCCCGGTACACTTTGGGGCCGAAGCGGACCCAGGCGTAAATTTTCGCGCCGATTTCCGGATCAATGGCGTTGACGGTGATTGTTACATGGGAAATGTTCAGCCCGGCAATGCGGTCGATGTAATCAGGCAGGCCCAGGCCGTTGGTGGCAAGGCAGAGCAGTTTGTCCGGGCGGCGTTCCCGGACCAGCCGCAGGGTTTCGAGGGTTTCTTCGGGATTGGCAAAGGGGTCGCCGGGCCCGGCGATTCCCACCACGGCGATGCGGGGAATTTTTTCCAGCGCCGAATCAAGGTAGGCCGCGGCCTGGGCGGGGCTGAGGACGGCGCTGCACACGCCGGGGCGGCTTTCATTAACGCAGTCGTATTTCCGGCTGCAGAAGTTGCACTGGATATTGCAGCGCTTCGCCACCGGAAGGTGTATTCTGCCGGTGGTATGCCGTACCTCGCTGTTAAAGCAGGGGTGGTTTGTAAAATCCATAGCCATCCTTAAGACTTTTCAAAATTTCAATTTTGAAAAGTCAACCTTAATGTAGGGAGAAAATTGTGCAACAATTTTCTCCCCAGAACATCCGGAAACCCAACCGGGGTTTTCGGATGTTCCCCTTAAATGTATGTGTAGCCCTTTGAAACCGTGTCCTGCTTTGCCTGCATGAGGGTGTTGCAGAGAAGGTCAAAGAGGTTTAAGGCGCCCCGGTATCCCAGGTGGAGAATCCGCTGGCCGCCGATCCGGTCGTGAATGGGGAAACCGCAGCGGGCCAGGGGTATTCCCAACTCCCGTGAAAGGTAGAGGCCCTTGCTGTGTCCCATCACGAGATCGCAGTCAAGATGGCGGGCCTTTTCCAGAATCGTAACAAAGTCCGTATCCTCCAGAATTTCAATTTCCCGCCGGGTGTTGACCAGCGCCTCCGTCATCCGTTCCCGGAAACCGGCGTTCCCCGTGGCTGCCGCATCCCCCGCCGGGGGCTTTGTGTCCGGCGCGCCGGTGGCGGCGATGACCGGAACCATGCCGATCTCGTCCAGAAAGGAAGCCAGGGCGATGACAAAATCTTCCTCGCCGTAGAGGATCACCCGCTTGCCGCCGCAGTATTTGTGGCCGTCAATGTAGGCGTCGATGACCCGGTTCCGCTGTTTGACAAATTGTCCGGGAAGCTCCCGGCCGCTTATCCGCGAGAGGGCCTCGAAAAAAAGATCGGTCTTTTTTATGCCGACGGGAAGATCGATTTGGTTCAGGGGAACCCCGCAATTTTTTTCCAGCCAGAGCCCCGCGTTTTGATCCGGGGAAACCGCCTTTCCCAAATACAGGGTTTCCCCGGCGGCGCCCATTTTTTTTATATCTTCAATGGCGGTTCCCCCGCCGGGGAGCTTCTGGTAGCTTTCCCAGGTTCCGCCGTCCAGGCTTTCAGAATAATCGGGCAGCAGGGTGTAGGGTATGCCGAAGGCGCCGAGGATACCGTGGAGTTCCCGGAGGTCTTCGGCGGAAACAAAACCGGAGATCACATTGAGGCGTTTTTCGCCGGCCGCCGCCTGGGTATCCGCCGCGGCCCCTTCCCCGGCGATGGCGGAAACCGCCGCCTTGATCGCTTCGTGAAAACCGTCCATGTGGGTTCCCCGGTAGCTGGGGGTGGCGGCGTAGAAAACGGCGGGGCTCAAGCCCGCGGTGTTCCGCCGGCCCGCGATCCGTTCCGTTTCGTATTGCCGCAGGTAACGGCCCAGGTCTTCCCCCATAGTTTCCGACAGGCAGGTGGAGGTAACGCCGATGGCCTGGGGCCTGTAGGAGCGGCTCACATTGTCCAGCGCGGTAAAGAGGTTTTCCATGCCGCCGAAGATCGCTGCGGATTCGGTAAAGTTGGAGGAGGCGATGTCGATGGGTTCCCGGAAATGGCTGATCCCGTAACGGCGGATGTAGGTGGAACAGCCCTGGGAGCCGTGGATCAGGGGGATACAGCCTTCAATGCCCCGGAGGGCCAGGCAGGCCCCCAGAGGGGCGCAGAGTTTGCAGGCGTTCCGGTTGGAAACAAAGGCGGGGTTTTTCACGGCGCCCTCCCGGCGCCCGGGCCGCCCGCCGGACCCGCGGCCCTTTTCCGGGCGGCCCTGAGCCGGGCGGGTGAGAATTGCCACACCGGGCTCGTAACCGAGAGATGAACTTCTTTGGCGAAGTTGAGCATCCCTTCGTAACCGGCCAGCGCCTCTTTCCGCTCGTGGTTGTGATCGCAGAAGCCTATCCCCATCTTATAGGCGATGGGCCGTTCCTTCACGCCGCCGATGAGGAGGTCCGCCCCTTTTTCCAGAACAAAGCCTGAAAGTTCCAGCGGGTTGGTGTCGTCCAGAATGACGGTTCCCGGATTGCAAATTTCCTTGAGGTATTCGTAATCTTCCGGCGAACCGGTTTGGGAACCCACCACCACGGTTTCCATGCCCAGGTGGCGGAGGGCCTTTACCATGGAGAATGCCTTGAAGGAACCGCCCACGTAGACCCCGGCCTTTTTCCCCTCCAGGTCTTTCCGGTATGCCGCCAGTTTGGGGAGAAGGCCGGACACTTCATCTTTGACCAGTTCCCTGGTGTTTTGCAACATAGTTTCATCCTTGAAAAATTCCGCCACATCGTAGAGGGCCTTGCTCATGTCCTCAATGCCGAAGTAGGAAACCCGGATAAACGGGATACCGTATGTTTCTTCCATCATTTTGGCGAGGTAGGTCATGGAGCCGGAACACTGAACCACGTTGAGTTTTGCCCGGTGGGCCCTGCCGATTTCGCCGACCCGCCCGTCCCCGGTGATACAGGCGCAGACTTCAACCCCCATGCGCCGGTAATAGTCCTTGATGATCCAGGTTTCCCCGGCGAGGTTGAATTCCCCCAGAATGTTGATGCTGAAATCCGATACCGGGCTCACGTTGTCCCTGCCGGTTAATTTGAAGGCCGCTTCGCAGGCCGCCTTGTACCCGTCTTTTTTGGTGCCCTTAAACCCTTCGGAATGAACGGGGATCACGGGGATTCCCGTTTCCCCCGCGGCTTTGGCGCAGACCGCCTCCACGTCGTCGCCGATGAGGCCGATGATGCAGGTGCAGTACACAAAGGCCGCGTTGGGCCGGTAGGTGTGGATCAGTTCCGTCAGGGCGGCGTAGAGTTTTTTTTCACCCCCGTAGATCACTTCGTGTTCCCGGAGGTCCGTGGAGAAACTCAGGCGGTGCAGTTCCGGCCCGCTGGAAAGGCTCCCCCGGAGTTCCCAGGTGTAGGCCGCGCAGCCTATGGGCCCGTGGATCAGGTGTACCGCGTCGGCGATGGGGTAGAGCACCACCCGGGAGCCGCAGAACACGCAGGCCCTTTGGCTTACCGATCCCGCGGCGCTGGCCTTTTCACATTCCAGCGTATGGGTGTCCTTCCCCATTTCGAGAACCTGCTGTTTCCGCGCTTCCAGTATTTCTACCATGACGTTATCCTCCCCAAGCGGGCATGAAGAATATTAACCACAGAGAACACGAAGACCACGGAGGGGGAGAAAACAAGACGAGTCCTTTTTTCTTTATTCCTCTGGGTTCTCTGTGAACTCTGTGGTTTAAATATTTTCTGTGGTTTTCTTTTACCATAATTTCCTCACATTACCAGTTCGAAACTTTCTTCCGGGGCGTCCCGGTCCTGGCGGTCCATGAAGATGTCCAGCATCTTGATGAGGAGGTGCAGGCCGCCCCGGTATCCGGTAATGGGAACATAGGAATGACCGATCCGGTCGTAGATCGGGAAGCCCGTGCGGATCAGGGGAATGTCCATGTCCCTGGCGATATATTTGCAGTAGGTGTTCCCCAGAATAAGATCGGGCCGGTTGTTTTGCAAAAGCTGGTGGAAATAAAAAAGATCCGCCTGCGCCCCGGCCTTGACCACCACGTTTTCCCCGGCGATGGCCTTGATCCGGTTGGTGAATTTTCCCCCCGCGGGGGTTCCGGTCAGCACGTGCAGCACCTCCATTCCCGCGTCTTTGCAGAACTGGACCAGCCCGGTGAGGATGTCCGGGTCTCCCACAAGGGAAACTTTTTTTCCGTAGGTGTACTGGTTTTTATCGCAGAGTACGTCTACCAACTGCCCCCGTTCGGTTCTGAGGCTTTCGGGAACCGTGGCCCCCGCCTGCCTCCGCAGGGTGTCCACAAAGGCGTCGGTGGCGGTAATGCCGATGGGGAGGTCCAGGATTTCGGCCTTGACCTTGCATTTGGTGTCCAGGAGCTGGGCGGCCTGCAAGGTTCCGGTTCTGCCCAGGGCAAAGGCGCCGCGGGAATCGCCTGAGAGGGCGATAAGGTCTTTGGGGGCGCCGCCCCTGGGGTACATCCGGAACCTGCCGTCCAGGGGGCCGTTCACCACGTCGCTGGTATCGGGGTACATGATGTAATTTATCCCCATTTCCCCCACTATATGTTTGATCTCCGTCATATCGCTGGGCTCAATAAAAGAGGGAAGCAGGGTGATCCGGCTGTTCTTTTTCCCCGAGTTCACCGCGAAATACTGAACCATAGCGGTCAGCATATTGGCGTAACCCGTTACGTGGGAGCCCTTAAAGCTGGGGGTGCTGGCGTACATCACCGTTTTTCCCGGCGGAATCTTGTTGTCCGTTACCGCCCGGTTGATGATCTGGGTCAGGTCGTCGCCGATGACTTCGGAAAGGCAGGTGGTGTTTACCGCGATAATGTCCGGGTTGTAGAGGGCGAAAATATTGTTTATCGATTCCAGCAAATTCGCCTGACCCCCAAAGACCGAGGCCCCTTCGGTAAACGACGAGGTGCTGGCCATGACGGGTTCTGTGTAATGCCGGGTCAGGGCGCTGCGGTGATAGGCGCAGCATCCCTGGGAGCCGTGGCTGTGGGGCAGGCAGCGGTGTATACCCAGCGCCGCGTACATGGCCCCCACGGGCTGGCAGGTTTTCGCCGGATTAATAGTCAGGGCCGACCGCTCAACAATCTCTTTCGGCGTATGTCTCAATAACATAACATCTCCTTGTTTTTTTAAGTGAGAAGAGAGGAGCGAGAAGGGAGGAGTGAGGAGGTTCATTGTCCGTAAACTTTCTTCCACTCCTCATTCCTAACTCCTAACTTTCCTCCCTCCTAACTTTCTTCGCTTCTCCTTTAATGTCTTTTACGCTATACTTAAAAGTACGGAGTATCGTATGACCATAGAACAAACCGTAGAAATACCGGCGGACCACCGGCTGGTGATTGAAGTTCCCCCGGAAATTCCCGCCGGAAAGGCAAAGGTTACGGTTTCTGTTTTCCCCAGGGGAAAAACGGCTAAAATGTCCCGGCAAATGCGCCACATTATGAAGTTTTACGGCTGCCTCAAGGACAGTCCGGCATTTGAAGGCGATCCGGTAGAAATCCAGCGGCAAATGCGCGCCGAATGGGATCGCCCCCGGGACAAACATGAGTAAGAAACGGTACGTATTGGACAGCAGCATAATCATAAGTATTGTGAAGGGCCTTATGGGGACCGCTTCATCGGTCAGCCTGCCGCTTGACGGCAAAATGTATATCAGCGTAATTACCCGCATTGAAGCCCTGGCGTACCCAAACATGAAGGCGGAAGAAGAAACCAAAATTCGCGGGCTTCTGCGGCACATGAAAGTTGTTCCGCTTAATCGAAAGGTTGAGCAAAACGCCATCCTCATCAGGGCGCAAACAAAGAGAAAATTACCTGACTGTATTGTTGCCGCCGCCGCTCTCAGCATAAATGGCATTCTCCTTTCTAACGATATGGATTTTCGTAACCTCAATGTCTCCGGCCTTACCGTAAGAACGGTCAGCCCCAAAGCATAATCCCTAACTCCTAATTCCACTCCTCCTCACTGATATGATGTGCCTTTTGTCAATAGCTTTCAAACAACAATCTTAAATTTATTTCTCCTACCTCAGTAAATGACGGAAATAATGTATTAAATAGTGTCTGTCTATAAAGTCATTTAATTTCCGCTAATACAACTCCCGTCATAACACGAAAGTTGTAGGCGATAACACTCCAGTTCAGAAGCCCTTGCGCTCCTCCGATGATTTCTGTTATCGTCGTTCATAACGAGAGTCTCCTTGTGTTGGCGCTTTGTTCACTCCAATCCTACAAGGTTTCTTTCGTTTTTTCTATCCTTGGTTTCGGCCGTGTTTGGCCGTTTTCTGGGGTTTTGGGAAAGGCTCATGGTATTGGGGATTTCTGAAGAAGCGGGTATTGGCAAATCACTATTACGAAAGCTATGAGCGGTTTAAGAAAGGGATGCTAATCTTTTTCTTTTTCTACGATCCCCGTTCCCGGCTAGGGGGTCGATTTCGCCCCTAGGAAAGATCCGCCCTAAGACGGGCGCCGGGTCTGCATTGCGGGTCGAGTAGGGTAGGCCATGGGCCGGTTATGACGATTCCGCGGGCGGTCCATTGTTGGTAACCAGGTCGTTCATCTTCCTGAGCCGCCGGGAAAGGTCCCGGGCCAGATTCATCAGCATGAGGGAGAAGGCCTTGATGTCCGTTTTGTAAATGCTCCGCAGGGCGCGGTTGGAAATGGACATAACCCGGGTAGGCTCCAGGGCCACGTTGGTCGCCGCCGAGGGCATCACGTCAAGCACCTCCATTTCGCCGAAGGCGTCTCCTGTTTTGAATTCAATGAGGGTAACGTTGTTCTTCATCACCGCAACCCGGCCGTCCAGAATAAAACGGATCTTATCATTAGGCTCGCCCTCAACAATGATGTTGTC
>JAITLF010000383.1 GCA_031278025.1 Treponema sp. | reverse complement strand
GTTATAAAACTTTTTTAACCGGTTGGAAAACTTTTACAGGCGGCGGTAAAACTTTTACAGCCGGTTATAAAACTTTTTCAACCGGTTATAAAACTTTTTTAACCGGTTATAAAACTTTTTTAACCGGTTATAAAACTTTTTTAACCGGTTATAAAACTTTTACAGCCGGCTGGAAAACATGTACCGCTCCCGCCTTGATTTTCCGAGGAGGCTGTTGCCTGCTGTCTGTTCCCTGTCCTGACCATATTGAACAATGTTATCATTCCCTATAGAATCTTTATAAACAAATCATCCATAAAAAGGAGAAGAATATGAAAAAAATGGTTACGCGTGTGATTTTTGCGGCTTTCTGCGCAGCGCTGGCCCTGCCGGTATTTGCCGGCGGCGGATCGCAGGCGGCGGGATCTGATGTCATCCGGATCGGCGTGTTTGAACCGATGACCGGGGCAAACGCAGCGGGGGGCGCTATGGAGGTCGAGGGCATACGCCTGGCTAACGAGCTTAATCCCACGGTTACCGCCGGCGGGAAAACCTACAAGGTGGAACTCGTGGTGGCGGATAACAAATCCGACAAGGTCGAGGCGGCCACCGCGGTCCAGCGCCTGATAGACGCGGACAAAGTTACGCTGATTCTCGGTTCCTGGGGTTCTTCCCTTTCCATGGCGGGGGGCGAGGTGGCCAGGGAAGCCCGTATTCCGGTAATCGGCCTTTCCTGTACCAATCCCCTGGTTACCGCCGGGAACGATTATTACTTCCGGGTCTGCTTTATCGATCCTTTCCAGGGAACGGTGATGGCGAATTACGCCTACAATAACCTGAACGCCCGCACCGCCGTCATTGTTCAGGAGGTTTCCAACGACTATTCCGTGGGCCTGGCGAAATTCTTCTCGGATAACTTCAAGCGCCTGACCGGGAACGCCAATAGCATCCTGACGACGGTGAACTACAATACCGGGGATCAGGACTTTAGCGCCCAGCTTACCTCGCTTAAATCCCTCAATCCCGACGTTATCTTTGCCCCGGGGAATTATACCGAGTCGGCCCTGGTGATGAAGCAGGCGCGGGAACTGGGCATCACTGTCCCGGTCATCGGCGGCGACACCTGGGAAACCCCGGAATTTATCGATGTGGGCCGGGAACGGGTGGAAGGGGCGGTGTTCTCCACCTTCTTCGCGTCCGAAGTGGCCGCAACCCCGGCGGCAGAGATATTCCTTAAAGAATACCGGTCCCGCTACAGCAAAGAACCGGCTGCGGTTACCGCGCTCGGCTACGACGGCTACCTGGTCGCCCTGGATGCCATCAAGCGGGCCGGCTCGACGGATCCCCTCAAAATCCGGGATGCCATCGCGGCGACCAGCGGGTTTGTCGGGGCAACGGGGACGACGACCCTGGACCAGAATGGGGACGCCACCAAAAGCGCCTTTATCAAGGCTGTCGAAGGCGGGAAATTCGTCTACAAAGCCATCGTGAATCCTTAACCAGTTTTGTAAAGCGCCGGGCCGGGGGCAAGTATGACAGGGGATCTTTTCTTACAGCATCTTTCAAACGCCCTTTCTTTGGGGAGCCTCTACGCCCTGATTGCCATCGGGTATACCATGGTGTACGGGATTCTCAGGCTCATCAACTTTGCCCACGGCGACGTGTTCATGCTGGGAGGGTATATCGCCTTTTACGGTATCACCCTCCTCTTTATGCCGTGGTGGGTGGGGTTTATCGTCGCCTTCGGACTGACGGGCATCCTGGGGATCGCGCTTGAGCGGGTCGCGTATAAACCCCTCAGGCACAGCCCGAAGATTTCCATTATGATTAGCGCCATCGGGGCGTCGTTCCTTATCGAAAATCTGGCCACGGTGATCTTCGGCGGGAGGCCCAAGGGCTTCCCTGTGCCGGAGATCTTTAACCGGGTGGTGCGCCTCGGCTCCGTGTCGGTGATGAGCATCAGTCTCTTTATCCCGGTTTTGACTGCCGCGCTTCTTGCGGCCCTGCTTGTCATCATTTATAAAACGAAAACCGGTATGGCGATGCGGGCGGTTTCCACGGACCTTGCCGCGGCGAGGCTTATGGCTATTGATGTTAATCAGATCGTCTCTTTTACCTTCGGGACAGGTTCGGTGCTGGCGGCGGTCGGCGGGGTCATGTGGGCGCTCAAGTACCCCCAGCTCAACCCGACTATGGGGATGATCCCCGGTCTCAAGTGCTTTATCGCCGCAGTTATCGGGGGGATAGGCAACATCGGCGGCGCGGTGCTGGGGGGCCTGCTCCTGGGCTTTATCGAGATTATGATAATCGCTTTCCTGCCAACCCTTACGGGCTACCGTGATGCCTTTGCCTTCGTGCTTCTTATTGTCGTGCTTCTGGTAAAACCGTCCGGGCTTCTCGGTAAGAACCAGATAGAAAAAGTGTAGGGGGACGGCGTGGTTCTTGATAAAAAAACAAAGCGCAATTTGAATGTCGCAGGCTGCGTGTCCGCCGCCGCGTTTATCATTCTTGCAAACGGGACATTTGGCTCGTTTTCCCTGAGGATATTCAACCTCTGCGGCATTTACATCATCCTTGCCCTGTCTCTCAATCTGATAAACGGCTTTACCGGGCTTTTTTCCCTTGGACACGCGGGTTTCATGGCCATAGGCGCGTATGTAAGCGCCTTGCTTACCATGAGCCCCGCCCAGAAGGAACTCAATTTCTTTATGACGCCCATTGTCCCCTTCCTTGCCCGTGTGGAACTGCCCTTTATCCCCGCGCTGATCATCGCCGGTTCTGTGGCGGCTCTGGCGGGTTTCCTCATCGGGACGCCGGTCCTGCGGCTCCGCGACGACTACCTCGCCATTGCCACCCTGGGTTTCTCCGAAATTATCCGCGTCGTGCTCACCAACCTCCAGCCGGTAACAAACGGGGCCCTGGGACTCAAGGGCCTGCCGAAATTTTCCTCCACGCTGATGATCTGGGCCTCGGCGGTGCTCACCATCGTCTTTATGGCGGCCCTGGTCCGTTCCGCCTTCGGGCGATCCTGCCGGGCGATCCGGGACAACGAAATCGCGGCCCAGGCTATGGGCATACCCGTCGCCCGCATTAAAATAATCAGTTTTACCATTTCCAGTTTTATCGCCGGGGCCGGGGGCGCCCTTTTAGGCCACATGATGACCACAATCGATCCTAAAATGTTTACCTTCAGCCTTACCTACAACATTCTTCTCATCGTGGTTTTGGGAGGCATCGGGAGCATAACCGGATCGGTCATTGCCGCCATTGTGATTACCATAGCGATGGAGGCGCTCCGCTTTCTGGACGGCTCCCTCAACTTTATATTCTTCCGTACTCAGGGCTTGCCGGGCCTGCGGATGGTGGTATTCAGTATGCTGCTTTTAATTGTAGTGATCTATCGCCAGCAGGGACTCATGGGAAAACACGAGTTCTCGTGGGACGCGATCTTCAACACCGCGCTTCCCCGGCTCAAGAGGTTTTTTCCCGGACGGAAGAAGCGGGGGGCGGTCTGATGCTTGTAACAAAAGAAGTTGCCATGCAGTTCGGGGGGCTTACGGCGGTCTCTAACTTTTCGATCACCGTTGAGGACGGGGAGATTGTGGGCCTTATCGGGCCGAACGGCGCGGGAAAAACGACGGTCTTCAACGTGATCACCGGGGTCTACACCCCGACCAGGGGCGACATACTCCTTAACGGAAAGAATATTACCGGGAAACTGCCCCACCTGATCGCCAGGGCGGGGATAGCCCGGACCTTTCAGAATATCAGGCTCTTTAACGAGATGACCGTGCTGGAGAATATACTGGCGGCCTGCACGCTCAGGGAACGGCCCAATCTTTTTGAGTCCATCCTCCATCTGCCGGGGTATCTTAAAAAGGAGCGGAAGGCGCTTGATTTTTCCCGCGAACTTCTCGCGTCGGTCGGGCTTCTGGAAAACGCCGAAGACAACGCCGTTTCGCTTCCCTACGGGAAGCAGCGCCGCCTGGAACTGGTCCGGGCGTTGGCGACGGAGCCCGCGTTGCTCCTCCTGGACGAACCCGCCGCGGGGATGAACCCCCAAGAATCTTGGGAGTTGATGAATATCATCACCGGTGTCAGGGACAAGTTCAAAATCTCGATACTTCTTATTGAACACCACATGCAGGTGGTCATGGGCATTTGCACCCGGCTCTACGTGCTTGATTACGGCATCACCATTGCCGAGGGAAGCCCCGCGGAGATTCAGAAAAACCAGAAGGTGATTGATGCCTATTTGGGGGTAGAGTGATGCTGCATCTGGAATCCCTTTCGGTATATTACGGCGGCATTCACGCGCTCCGGGGCATTGATATAGAAGTGGCCGACGGGAAGATCGTAACGCTTATCGGGGCGAACGGCGCGGGGAAGAGTACCATGCTCAATACGATTGTGGGCCTCGTAAAATCCGCGTCGGGAAAGATCGTCTGGAACGGGGAAGACATCGCCGGCAAGGACACGAGGGACATTGTTTCCATGGGCCTGGTCCTTATCCCCGAGGGCCGCCATGTGTTCCCCAACCTGACGGTGGACGAGAACCTGAGGCTTGGCGCATACACCCAGCGGGATCCGATGCGGGTGAAGCAGGGCCGCGAGCGCTGTTTCGACCTTTTCCCCCGGCTCCGGGAACGTATGCATCAGAGCGCCGGAACGTTGAGCGGCGGCGAACAGCAGATGCTCGCGGTCGCACGGGGCCTTATGACCGAACCTAAGCTGCTCATGCTGGACGAACCTTCCCTGGGGCTTGCCCCGCTCATTTCCAAAATGATCTTCGACATTATCGGGGCGATAAACCGCAACGGCACCACCGTTCTCCTCATCGAACAAAACGCCCACGCCGCTCTTGAGATCGCCGATTACGCCTACGTGCTTGAGACCGGCGCCATCGCTCTGCGGAACACCGGCGCGGCGCTTCTCAAGGACGAAGGGATCAGAAAGGCTTACCTCGGCGAAAGCTAAGGCGGTTTAGAGCCGGCTGCAACAGAAGGGGGTACTAACGGAAGGGTCTGAGCATATCCGTACCCCCGATCCTCCGCCGAGAGCTTTTCCAGCCGGTATAAACCTTTTCCAGCCGGCTATAAAACTTTTCCAACCAGTTATAAAACTTTTCCAGCCGGCTATAAAACTTTTCCAGCCGGTTATAAAACTTTTCCAGCCGGCTATAAAACTTTTTTAACCGGTTATAAAACTTTTACAGGCGGCGGTAAAACTTTTCCAACCGGTTATAAAACTTTTTTAACCGGTTATAACGGTTTTCTAACCGGCTGCAGGGCCTTACAGGGGGCGGTAAAACTTATATAACCGGTTATAAAACTTTTTTAACCGGTTGGAAAACTTTTACAGGCGGCGGTAAAACTTTTACAGCCGGTTATAAAACTTTTTCAACCG
>JAITLF010000356.1 GCA_031278025.1 Treponema sp. | reverse complement strand
TTTATTTTCCATGTGCCAGGTTTAAAACCACCGCCTTTAGGCGGTGGTGGTTTAGATGAAAAAACTTCGTGGAATTAACGGGAGAAGATGTCCGTTTGCTTGAACCGTCGCAAGGTTTCAAGCCCAAAGAGTGGTAAAAGAACGCCGCCCATCGTGGTGAACGCAACGGCGATGCGCCCAAATTCCAAAATGCCGTGAGCCGTGTTGGGACACAAGAGCGCCAAGAGAGGGGATAGGCTGGGTCATTCAAGGCATCAAGGTTCGGCCCAAAAATCGTAAAAATTGTACCACTGATAGGGATGAAGCATACAGTAATGTTCAAGCCACCCGGCAAACTGCCGGGCCAGTTGTTCCATCCGTTGTTCCCGCTCTTTCCGGGAACAGTCGAAGCCAATAGGGACCTTGTGGATGTGCATATTGTACCGGGAGTCGAGGGACAGGTCATTTTGGCGCAGGGCAAATACAAAATAGGAAGGGGCGTTCAGCAGGGCGGCAAGCAGAAACGAACCGTAGGCAAAAGGCGCTTCCCGGCCCAAAAACGGCAGATGAAAGTACTTGTTCCGGGTATTCGCCGAAGTACGATCCCCGGCTATGGCTACCAATTCCCCACGGGCGATCCGCTCCTGAAGCAGGATCACCGTCCCGGGTCCCACTTCGTTAACGTTGACTATCTGAATCCACGATTCCGGGTTAAGCTCCCGAATCATCCGGTTAAAATGCCCGGTAACGGAAAAATCCACCAGTACCGTAACCGGTATGTTTCGGGAGACCCCGGTGCGGCTGAAACCCGCCAAAGCGCGGATAAATTCGATGTTGCCCAAATGCGATGTCAGGAGAAGCGCCCCCCTTCCAGCCTCAAGTCCTTCAATTAATTCGCCTATGTCATCTTCCTGGAAACGGACGCGGTTAAACAACGCCTTGCCTCCCCAGGCCTCGACCTTTTCAATCAGGCTCAGGGAAAAGGCGGCAATGTGGGCCAGCGGGTAAAGCGGCTTTTGACCGGCCCCTCCGGAACAACGCCTTTGAACGTCGATCCGTTCGAGATACCGGCGCGATTCGGAGCGGGCCCGTTCCGAAAAAACGTAGTAGAAAAAACTTACCCCCAGGGCAATGACGCGCAGTAATACTACCGGGAATACTTTGAAAAAAATCAGGATCAGTTTTACATGCCAATATCCGGCCGTTTCCTCCCTGTATTCGGACCAGTGGGCGCGCCGGGCCTCTCCGCTCATTTGGCTGTTTCCCCGCCGCGTCCTCCGCGGAGTCTTGAGGCAAGCAAAAACGGCAGGCGGATGATCATGCCGATGCAGAGGCGGGTGAATACCAGACTGATTCCGATATTGTCCCGCACAGGCCGGAAATGGGAGACGCCGTCCTGCGGGTAACTGACGCGGACCGGATAAAAACGTACAGGTACGTGTTTCCAGTAAAGCCGGACCAGGATTTCCGTATCAAAACCCATGCGCTTGTCAATAAAGGCGTAACGGCAGATGTGCCGGGACCGTTCCACGGGGTATACCCTGAACCCGCAAAGTACGTCCGGCAGATCACGGGAAAGCGTGACGATCTTTGCCCAGGTATTGGCCACTTTCCGGCCGTTTTTCCGGATCAGGGGGACGGAGTTGTCGTATTCGGGCCGGCCGCAAATAATCGCTTCGGGATGGGCCGCGGATTCCTCAAGAAAGAAACCCGCCCGTTCCGTGTCGTGCTGGCCGTCGGCGTCGATCTGCAGGACATGGGTAAGCCCTTCCGCGCGGGCCCTGTCGATACCCGCCATTACCGCGGCGCCCTTGCCGCCGTTTTTTTCGAGCGTAACCAGAATCGCGGACGGAGTATCCGCGAGGATCTTTGCCAGATAACCCTTTGTTTCCGCGTCGCTTCCGTCGTCAACCAGAATGGCGGGAAGTCCGTAACCGGCAAGTTTTTGAACCACCGAAGCGGCCGCCTTTCCGTGATTGTAAACCGGTATAAGAAACCCCTGCCTTACCGGGCCGCCATTCACGTCCGCGCCCCTAAACTGACCGTGCCCGAAGAATAAACCGTATTTCCGTCCGGGCTGGCTATCTCGAAACTCAGTTCCCCCTTGTCCGCCCTGTGGATAAGTTTCATGTGCAGCGGAACATCCGGGCGAATAATGGCGGAAAAT
This sequence comes from Treponema sp., assembly GCA_031278025.1. Next base: position 2,359 of record JAITLF010000356.1, on the reverse strand, counting down.
TTGACGCGCCTGAACCGGGAAATAATTACCCCTGTATTAAAATAACGGTCGGCAAGACGCATCGCTATTTCAAGCTGGGCCACTCCGGGAAGAATGCTGTAATCCGGAAAATGGCCCCGGAAATAGGCGCTTTCCCGGGGGACGGAGAATTCCAGAAGGACATGATCGCCGGCCTGTTCCAGTACCTTTTCCCGGAGTATATCCCTCATACCGGAAACGTTGTCCATGAAAAGCGGTTCACCGGCAGCGCCGTTCCCGGCCGTATCGTTCAGGGGAACCATGTTGTCCCGCGGAGAGGCAAAGAGTGCGGCGATTTCGAGTTTCTTCTTTTTACCCTGGGCGTCCAGGGGAAGCGCCTCAAGGTAGCGCCATTTTTTTGGTATTACGGTGTTTTCAAAAAACTGAAACAGATATTCGGTAAAATACCGGTTAATCTCCGCCTTTTCCTTCCCCGCAAACCGCTCCTGTCCGGGGCTGTTCAACACCAGCGCCGCCGCCAGGTACTGCCGCCGGTCTTCCAGGGCCGTTACGCATACATCGGAGACAAGACCGGTTTGCAGAAGACGGCTTTCAACTTCCGGGAGGGAGATGCGCTTTTCCTCGATTTTCACGATAGAATCGGCGCGGCCTTTCAGGAGAAAACGGCCGTCCGGGAGAATTTCCGCCAGGTCCCCCGTGGTAAATCCCGCCGGATCTTTGATGTAGGGGGAACGGATCACAAGACAGCCTTCCGCGTTTTTGCTGATTTGGGCATTGTCAAAGGGGATCCACTCCATGCCGTTTTTGGACTGCCGGTACGCGATACCGCTGGTTTCGGTACTGCCGTACACTTCCAGGGGCCAAAACCCAAAGACATCACAGGTTTTTTTCGCGGTTTCGGGAGGCACCGCCCCGCCCGAAGTAAAAATCCAGGGTTCCTTAAGCTGAAGGCCCCCGGCATCTCCCTCCCCGAATTGTTCCACGGCACGTTTCAGGAAGGCGGGGACCGTTATGATCATGTAGGATGTATCGGTAAGATTGAGAAATTCCTCGGGGAACTCGATTCGCCTGCGGCGGAAGGGAACGGCGGCGGTAAAGGGGAGCAAAACGGAAAAGAGAAGGCCGTAAATGTGATGCTGACTTACGGTGGAACAGAGTTTCCGTTTGAGAAATTCCTCCCCGTATTTGGACAGGATAAAACGGTTATCGGTTTCGAATTCGGTGAGTCGCTGCTGTACTACCTTGGGCCTCCCGGTGGTTCCGGACGTGTACATCATGATCACCGTTTCGTCCGCGTTGATGGACGGAACGGCATCGGCCCGCAAAGCCGCCAGCCCGCCGGAATTTACCGGGGAAGAGAGCAGCTTGCGAATATCGGTAATATCTTCCGCGCCCGCGTCCTGATCGCTTAAAAAAGCAACGCCCGGACCGCGAATCTCCCGGATATAGGCGGGCGAAATATTGGCGGTAAGGAGTATTTCCTTTTTACACTGAAGCAGCGCGGTAAAGGCGACGAGAAAATACCAGCAGTCCTCTACATGGAGTATCCACTTTTCCGAATCATCGGAGCGGATCAAAACGCGCAGGCGGGCGGTGTCATCCAGAAAATCCTGCCAGGTTTTGTAAATGCCGTCCTGCCAGGCGTGTTCGTAGCAGAGTACGGTCTGTGGCAACCGGGATCCGGCGGTAAATTGGGATAAGGGGAAGGCTTTCGGCATCTTTTTATCCGTGATTTTTCGAACGATAAATTCTCCGGCGAACAATACGCCTATCAGTATATACGAAATGCCCCCGTTGTACAGTGACCAAAAGGCATCGGAGGCCCAAAACACGCTGTACACCGCCACGCCCCCGTTCAGAATAAAGAAACCGCACCAGAGGATCGTTACCTTGCGGCAGTAGGCCTCCACCCGTTTTTCCGCCAGGGAACCCCTGATAGTCCTGTCCTGCAAGACGGCCAGCCGGAATATCATCACCGGCGGAAAGAACAGGGTTCCCCCGAAAACGCAGAGAAAAAGGGCGTTCATCAGAACGGGGTAGAGTTTAAGGATGAGGGGAGAATTGGTGAAGAGGCAGAGGAGGCCGACGGCGCCCAGCAGGACGACGTTAAAGACACGGGAAGCGCCGCCGCCAAACCGGGCCTTTTCCGGGGACTGTCCGGGGCCGCCCTCCCTGATGCCCGGTTTCCTTTTCGCGCTTAAAGCCAAAAACGATACCAGCGCGACGGCCACCACAAAAAGGGAAAAGACCCTGACCGGCACTTTGAGAATCACCAGGAAGCAGAATACCAGAACCGGATATGCCGCCGCCAGGACCGTGAGCAAAACCTGAACCATGACCGAAGTTTACCTGAAACCGGGGTTTTGGGACAGCCTTCCTG
>JAITLF010000352.1 GCA_031278025.1 Treponema sp. | reverse complement strand
GTGTCGATGAAACCTCCGGTACAGCCTGATACTATGCCGACAAGAGACCCGGCAATCAGGCTTATCCCGACCGCCATAAAAGCGATACCCAGAGAACTTTTAGCACCGTCAAGAATTCGACTGAGGATGCAGCGACCCAGACTGTCCGTCCCCAAAGGATAGGTTTCGTTGGGCGGCAAATTTTTATCAACCAGGGTAACCTTGGCCGGATTGTTTGGTTCCAGAATATCGGCGGTCAAAGCAATCAGCGCAAGGAACAACACCATAATAATACCGATGGTAAGAAGCCTCCTTTTTCGTGAAAAAAGCAATTTTATATTTCCTGTCATCATTTTTTCCTCAAACCGTCGTCAGGTTTTTCCGGCCCGTATTCTCGGGTCAGCCGCCCCATAGCCCAAATCCGCAAGGAAATTCACCAGTGAATACCCCAGAGCGATCACCAGAACGCAGCATTGGAGAATAGGAACATCTTTGGACTTAATCGAATCTATGAGCAATTTTCCAACCCCGGGCCAGCCAAACACGCTTTCTACCACCACTGAGCCGCCCAGCATATGCCCTGCCTGAGATGCGATTACCGTAATAAGGGGTATGGCCGTGTTCTTGAGATAGTGACGGGAAACCATCATTCCCGGCGGCAAGCCTTTTGCCTTTGCCATCTTGATAAATTCTTGATTCTTGAGGTCAATCACGCTTCCCCGGGTCATCTGGAATATAACAGGCGCCATGCCCAGGGTCTGGGTAAGCGCCGGCAGGATGATGGACACAGGGGTCTCTTTTCCCGACACCGGCAGAATTCTCAAGTGAATTGAAAAAAGAATGATGAGGCCCAATCCCAAACAGAAAGAAGGGGATGAAACCATCGCCAGAGAGAGAATGCCGTTTGCCCGGTCAAAGATTCCCCCCTGCCGTATACCAGCCGCCGCCCCTGCGAGAACACCGATCAGAATTGCGGCAATGAGGGCGACAAAGCCAAGTTCCAGGGTGTTTGCCAATTTGGGCAGCAACACGGCCATAACCGGAACATTATACGAGTAGGAAACGCCAAAATCCCCCCGCAGCAGCGGCAGAAGCCAGTCGGCAAACCGCACCCAAAAGGGATTATTGAGGCCGTAGCGCAGAGCGGTAGCCTCAACCGCGCCTGCCGGCGGATCCTGGTCAAAAACAAAACCGCTGCGGGTTACAGTCTCCGCAATCTCCCCGGGTGAAAAGTGGATCGCGGAAAAGGTGAGAAAACATACCCCTAGGGAGACCAGCAGGGCCGCTGCCAGTCTCCGTATAGTATAACCCACCATCTTATCGAATGGTCATTTCGGTATTCAGCATATAATCGTGAGCCGTAGGATTAAAGACAAACCCTGTTACCGTATCTTTCATGACGATACCAACGCCATAGTAGGCAATCCAGATTACCGCCGCGTCATCGTGGACAATCTGCTGTATCTGCCGCGCGATCTCGTACTTTTTCGACAGATCAAAGGTTCCCACAAGTTCTTCCAGCAATTTGTCAACCTCCGGATTGGAATAGCCTCCGGTAGCGGCGTTGCTTGCCGTACTGAACGCGCTGTTTAGATGATAGGCCGGCGTGGGAATCATGGTTGTCGCGTTGGCCATGAGGTAGAAATCCCAGTCCGGCTGCCGTAATGCTGCGGAGGTAGCGGAACTGGTCATAATATCGACTTTGAGGGTAACGCCAATATCGGCAAAGTAACCCTGTAATGCCTGGGCAATAGGGGGAAGCCCCGGCCGTTCGGGATAGGTAATCATCCTGAGTTCCAGGGGCTTTCCGGCTTTATCAAGAATGCCGTCCCCGTTCGTGTCGGTGTATCCGGCTTCGGCAAGCAGGCGCTTTGCCAGGGCGGGATCATAGGCATACGGGGCAAGGCTGCGGTTTACCCAGGCAATGTTTGAGGAATAGGAACCAATCGCCGGGGAACCTATGCCGTAGAGCACGTGATCCACGATAGCGTTATTGTCAATGGCATGGGACAGGGCCTGCCGTACTTTTATGTCATTCAAAGGCGAATGTTTCATGTTCATCTGGGCAATATAGACCCTTGGAGTTTCGTAGGGTTTGATAGTAATCCCTTGCAAATTCCTCATGCGGTTGATTTCGTTCAGGGGAGGATCAATCGTAAAATCGATTTCTCCATTTTCAATCGCCAAAGCCCTTGTGTTCGGATCGGTAATGGGTCTGAATATGACTCTGTCCAGATTTGCGGGTTTTCCGTGGTAACGCTGGTTTTTCACGACTTCCACATTCCCCGAACCGGGGTTAAAAGACGAAAATACAAATGGGCCGGTTCCAACCGGCTTTATAAATTTGCCGCTTGCGTCCACGGAACTTTTTGCGATAATGCCGGTGTTTGAGTAGTGGAGTACCTCAGGCAGATCTGCATTGGTGGTTTTCGTTATGACCCGAATTGTATGGGGATCAACAACTTCAATGCGGTCAATTTTGCTCAAGGATTGAACCGAAGGACTCTCATTCACCGCCCGTGTCAGGGACCATCTGGCGGCTTCCGCGTCAAAGGGGGTTCCGTCATGAAAGAATACATTCTCTTTCAATTTAAATTCCCAAGTCAAATTGTCAATGTTCCGCCATGATTGGGCAAGACCGGGCATTATATTGAAATTGTTGTCAATTTCCACAAGGGGCTCGGCGATAAGGGTTTTCTCTACCACATGGGTCCCCGAAAGAACAGGGTCCACATTTTCAATTTCCCAGAGTTCACCCACAATAAGCGTCTTCCCTGAGGAAGCGGTAGCAGCGTCCTTTTTTCCGCCTGCCGCAACGATGGCGGAACAGAAGGTAAAAAACGCAATAGTCAAAAGAAAGCGAACACAAAAATTTTTCATACAGCATCTCCTATAAATTAAAAACATAAATTTAATGGTCTATCCTGAAAATGAAACTCCATTTCCAGGGACCTTCTTACGGCTTTACGCCTTGTACGGCGTACCAGCGCGGAAGTCCTTCATCTTTTACCGTCAGCTCCCGTGGTAGCGGAATCGCCTCACAAGCGGCAAATCCCGCCTGTTCGAGAGATTTTTCAAGCAGCCCTTTACCGGCGTTCCGCAAAGGCAGGCTATTATCGACAGCTTCCCCGTAAACTTCCTTCATCATGCCGGGATCATTTTCCTCCCGTATTCTGATAAAATTGATGACCTTGCCTCCGCTTTTTAATACCCGCCGCCATTCGGTAAAAGAAACCTGGGGGTCTATAAGGGTCCAGACAAGACGGCAGTTGATAATGGCATCGAAAGAACAATCCAGAAATGGAAGATTTTCTACCGGAGCTTCTATCAGCTTGATATTGAGTCCCCGTTGTTCTATCTCGGCGCGCAGGATATCCAGCATATTTCGGGACAAATCTACCCCGGTCGTTGTATACCCCAGTTCCGCCGTCATTTTTGCCAGGAAGCCGGTTCCGGTTCCCAAATCAAGTACGGAGCCCGTTTCCGCTCCGAGCAAGTCTTTGAGCGTCTCCTTCCATTTTGTCAAGTCTTCAGTGGAATGGGCTTCGTCAAATTGCGGAGCATAATCATCCCAGTAGTGGATTATTTTCTCCAATGTTCCGCTTGTTTCCATAAAACCTCCTTAATGCCGGTCAACTGACTGATCAGAGCAACAAACACGAATGTTTCTTTCATAAATGCTCCTTCCAATAAAAATGAGTAATGGTTTCGGTGCTGAAACCATTTATTTTTAGGTTTCCCTGCTTTTTATTTCCTCTGCTGTCTACGAAAAATAACGCCTCCACCGCAGCTAGTCCCCGCAGAAATGACGCACTGTTTAACTTCATCGGGGAGGGTATAGGCAATTTCCCATTGAACGACAACAAGGGTGTCTTTTACGGTATTACCCCGCCCCTCGTTAGTCGTTTTACTGGCGCATGCAAAAACAAAATCTCCCGTGATTAACCATCAGAACATACAGCGGCAGCCAAAATTTTTTACGCATAGCAATCTCCTAAAAAATAAGTGGTGAAGTTCATCTTCTTATAAAGAGGATTTCTTAAAAAACAATCCTCTTAATCCCTTCGTGGGACATAGGCAGTTTATAGCAGGCGGCTTCGTACCGTGTATAACTATGTTAATCAATTTCGCTCATTTTGTCAAGCGACGAATAAGCCTATTTTTGAGGAGGCGCTCATTTCAAACCTTAGACGGCCCTGTCCTACTAAACCCCGGTGTCCCTCCACTGGGGCTAAGAGTCAAGCAGGTAAATGGTATGAGGCAGATCAGTTTTGATTGCCCAAACCTAACCCATAAGCGTCCATAGGCGTTTACATGATAGCGGTATGATGCCATAAATAACTCCTTTCCTATTCCATGATTATACGGACAGCGGAGTACTGATTTTCCGCGCCTTTACCATAAAGAGGGGTATATACGCATTGACAAACCGTTCATATTCCGTGCATACCCGCGATGAAACATCATCTATGATGGTTTCTATAAAAAATTCAAAGGTCTTTAAATGATCTCTATCCCATTGAGGACGCCGCTCTTTTGACAGCGTAAGCTCTTTTGCCATGTCGTCCATTACAGCAGTTGAACTATGCCCCATGCCGT
>JAITLF010000344.1 GCA_031278025.1 Treponema sp. | reverse complement strand
CCCTTTTGGGGGACCCAGGGTCCTTTGGGCCCGCAGCCTCCCGGCTCTCGCAGCCATGCGGCCGTCCTGCAATCCTGCCCGTATCCCGTTGCATAAGTTTTTCCCTTTCAGTACAATGGCACCTATAATTTTTGGTACGGAGTTTTTATGGGTGTGCTCGGTATTCTGCTGTTGGTTTTCTTTGTGATCATTGCGGTATTGCTGATTCTTCTGGTACTGGTTCAAAATGAGGAAGGGGATAGTTTGGGTGGAATCTTCGCCGGCGGCAGCGGATCGGCCTTTGGATCCCGTTCCGGAAACGTATTGACCAGGGCCACGTCGCTGTTGGGGGCTCTTTTCCTTATTAGTAGTCTGGGTCTCGCGCTGGTTAACCGGTCGCCGGGGGACAGCGGTGTGGAAGCTGCGGGAAGGCAGTCTTCTTCCGGCACGAACAACGATTGGTGGCTGAAAGATACTGCGGCCCCCGAAGGCCCAGCGCCTGAAGCGGTTCTTCCCGAAGCGATAGCGCCTGAGGCTGCAGAGCCTGAGGCCATTTCCGGAGTCGTAGCGCCGGCGACCGAGGCCGTTCCCGAAGTCCGCGCGCCCGAAGTTGCGGTGCCCGCCGCCCTTCCCGAAGCTGCAACGCCTGCCGCCCTTCCCGAAGCCGCAACGCCTGAGGCTGGTGCGGATGAAACCCCTGCGCCGGAAGCGGAAGTTTCCGAATCCGAATAAGCAGAGCGGATAGTTAGTATTGCCGGAGGATGTTCCCCATGTTCCTGAATGAAATATACAGACCAGAATTTATTAAAATCGGCTTGGAAGCGGAAGACAAAGAAGAAGCTTTTGAGGAGTTGGTAGATCACTTTTGCCGCGCGGCGCGGATAAGCCCACGGGAAGAGATTCTTGAGGCGGTACGGGAAAGAGAATCCAAGATGTCTACCGGTATACGCCAGGGGATCGCCATTCCCCATGGGAAAACCCCCGCAGTGGATAAACTTTACGGCATCTTGGGGGTTTCCAAAACCGGTGTGGAGTACGACGCCCTGGATGGGAAGCCGGTGTACCTACTGTTTTTGATTCTCGCGCCCGAAAAGGATGCGGAAAAGCACCTGAAAGTGCTCAAACGTCTGGCGGAGCTTCTGGATAATCCCCAGTTTTATACGGATCTGGTGGCTCAGAATACCGCCCAGGATGCCTGGGCGATTATAAAAAAATACGAAGATATTTTAATCATTTGAACCGGAGCGGGTAGTATGATTGAAACCGGCAAGCGGGTTCGCTATGACTGAACAGGATATTCTGCGGCATTTACTCGACCTTGAAGCCCAATCATTATTGCTGGTAACGGACGCCCAGGCGGAAGCGGACAGGCGCGTTACGGAAGCGGAAAACCGGAACCGTTCCCGGTACGAGGAGCGGTACCGTGCGGAAACCGCCGCTCTGGAGGAACGCTACGGTAAGGAAGTTGCCGCAACGAAAGAAGATTTCAGGCGGCAGCTTGAAGAATACCGTCAAAGCCTTGAAACTATGCCGGTTGATAGGGCTGCTTTTTGTATGCTGGTCGACACCTGTCTGGAAGGGGATTTTTGATGCCCCGGATGGGGGAACGGGCGTATGTGTACGCCAAGGCCTGCGGCATCATTGGGAAGTCTTTCGTAGGCTTCCGGATCGCCGCCCTTGAGCCGGCAGGACGCCTTACCGACCTTGACCGGCTGGTGTTCCCCCAATCCTTCCGTGAGCTTCCCGAAAGGGAACTCCTGGTAGACTTAGAGCAGCGTATTCTGGACAGCGCGGTCAATCAAATCATCTCCCTGGTAAATTCTTACGCCCAGCCCCCGGAGTTTCTCGTCCGGCTTCTGCGGAGTTATGAGTACGAAGACCTCAAATCCGCCCTGTCGGCCATTGCCGGGAAAGAGGCTAAGGCGTTTACGTTTACGAACCTGGGGCGTTTCGGTGTGGTGAATTTCGGCGCCTACCCGGACATGACGGCCATGGTCAGCGGTACGGAATTTGAATCCCTCATTTCCCAAGCGTCCAGGGAGGGAGAATCGGGGATAGTGCTTCAGATTAAGCTGGATAAACACTACTATACGATGCTTTGGGAATCCCTTTACCGGCTTAAACGCCAGGACCGGGATGGAATAGAAGCCATCCTTGCGGAGGAAATATCCCTGAGGAATGTCGTTTGGGCCCTGCGGCTTAGGACGTATTACCACATGTCCGGGGATGATGTTCGGGAGCGGCTTATTGATCTGGAATTCCATCCCCACTCCCACAAAAGCGGAACCGGGAACAGGCGTTCGTTGGTGGCGGATGCCGAGGCTATGCTGGAACTGCCGCTGGATGCCTATAGTCCCTGGACTTCCTGGAAACGGATGGCGTTTCTGAATCCTGGATGGGGCGATGCATGGACGGCGGATCCCCGGTACTTCCAGAATGCGGCTTCCCGGCATCTCTATCACCTGGCCCGGCATTATTTTCACCGGCGGCCTTTTTCCGTAGACACCGCCGCCTGCTTCATCAAGCTCAAGCAGTTTGAGGAGGATCTTTTGACCAGCCTTGCTGAGGGTCTTGGTATGGGCATGACAAGCCGCGACGTGTTTGCCATGTTGGAGGTCAAGCTATGATGCGTCCCCGGAGAATGAAACGGGTAGAGCTTACCATTCTGGACCGGGATGTGGATCGGGTCATAGAATTCCTGGGTCGCCGGGCTTTGATTCATCTTTCGGAAGACGAGGCGTCCCGCATAGACGCCCCGGTCCGGGATACGGCGGCCTGCGAGCGTATCCGGGACCGGCTGAGGGTCGTCAGGTCTGCGGCGGCCTACTTAGGGGTCGAGCTTCCCGATGAACCTGAGGAAGCATCGGCACTTCCCCAGGAAAAGGACGACCTGTTGGCGGAGAAGATCTCCGCCGGCATTTCGTCCCTGGTCACGAAAGAAAGTGAGGGGAATCAGGAGAAACGGAAGGTTGAAGAAACCCTGAACGAAGCCAGGGCCTTTGGGAACCTTAACGCCCCTTTTTCGGACCTGGACCAGCTTTCGTACCTGACGCTACGGGTAGGACGGATTGATCCCAAGCGCCAGGATGCGTTGCGGGAAAACCTTGCGGACCGGGCGGTGATTATCCCCCTGGGGCAAGGGGAAGACGGCGGTCCCAGCGACCGTGTCCTGGCGGCGGCTTCCCGAAAGGGGCGTTTTGCCCTGGACTCGGAGCTTAAGCGTATTTCCTTTGCCCCCATTTCCATACCGGAAGGCTTTACGGGAATCCCGGCAGAACTCCTTTCGGGACTTGAGGAGCGGCTTGCCGGCATAGACAAGGTGCTTGAGGAGATAGCGCAGGAAAAGAATACCTTGCGGGAAGAATACGGGCCGGCCTTGTGGCGTTTGGCCGGTTCCTACCTTATGGCCCTGGAAGTAGAACGCCTGAAAGGGAAGCTCAAAGCAACCCAAAGTGTTTACGTCCTCTCCGGCTGGATTCCTGCGGACATGGTAAAAGCGCTGGCGGCGGAACTGAGACAGCTTAGCGAGGGGAGGGTGGCGGTCAGGGCCTTTAACCCCGATGAAATTCCGGAAGTCCGTGAGGGACGGAAAAAAGTCCCCGTTTCCCTGGACCATGGGGCCTTTGTCAAAGGCTTTGAGAATGTGGTGTTCTCCTACGGCGTTCCGCTCTACGGCACGATTGATCCCACGCCCTTTGTTGCCTTCTCTTTTACCCTGCTCTTTGGGATCATGTTTGGGGACGTGGGCCAGGGATTCGTGCTTTTGTTGTTGGGGCTTTTAACTTCCAAATGGGGCGCCAGAGTCCTTTCGGGATTCAGGCATTTTTCCTCCCCTTTGATCGCCGTAAGTATATCGTCGATGATCATGGGCATCCTCAACGGCGCGGTATTCGCCAACGAGGAACTCCTCGTCAGGCCTACCCAGGCGGTAACGGGATTTTTCATGCGTATGGCGGGCATGGCCGGGGAGCCGCCGGATCGTATCCTCCACCTTATGCCCGAAAAGGGGAGTGTTGCCAAACTCTTTTATTTCTTCGGTTTTACCGTTGCTGTGGGGGTAGTCCTCAATTCTATCGGCCTGGTCGTAAACATCATCAACCTCTGTTTAATGAAGCGGTACGAGAAGGCTTTCTTTTCCAAAACCGGGGTTGCGGGACTTCTCCTGTTCTGGTACGCCATCTTTATTGCGGCACGCATCCTCCTGGGCGGACGTTTCGCTTGGTTTGACGGCATCGGCCTTGGGGTTCCGGTATTCTGCGTTTTCTTTGGCCCCATGCTCTGGCGTATTATCGCCCGAAAGCGGCCTATCTTTGAGGAAGGCATCATGGTGTTTATTATGGAAGGGTTTGTGGAGGTCTTGGAGACCGCTTCGACGTACATTTCCAACACCGTGAGCTTCCTCCGGGTAGGGGCCTTTGCCCTTTCCCATGCGGTACTCTCGTTCATCGTGTTCACCCTTTCGGAGATAGTCGGGGAGGCGCCGACGGGGCCGATTTTTGCCCTTATCGTCATGATCTTCGGGAACGCCGTCATCATTATTCTTGAGGGAATGATCGTCGCCATTCAGGTAGTACGTCTTCAATATTATGAATTTTTCAGCAAGTTTTTTACCGAAACCGGGGTGAAATTTTCTCCCTTCCGGTTTCGTAAAGGAGTGGAATCATGAAACCAATTGTATTGTCAGTTCTTCTTTTTCTGTGTATAGCTTCCGGTACCGTGTTGTTTGCCCAGGAAGTTGCGGGGGAAGGGCAGGCGGTAGAAGCTGCGTCGGGAAATGTAGTGTGGAAGTATTTTGCCGCAGCCCTGGCGGTGGGCATTTCCTGTATTGCCGGCGGTATCGCGGTGGGCCAGATCGGGGCCGCCGCCATGGGGGCTATGAGCGAGAACCCCGAGCTTTCGGGAAAAGCCCTGCCCTATGCGGGTCTTGCGGAAGGGATCTGTCTCTGGGGATTCCTGGTGGCCCTGCTCATCCTGATATTTTAGTCCGGTGGACTACTTTTTCATCGGTGATCTCGAGTTAGTTACTGCTTTCCACTTTGTCGGAATAGACGGGAGGGCGGTGTTCGGGTTGGAGGATGCCCTTACGGCGTTCCGTAAGATTACCGAGGGCTGGGACGAGACCGCCGGGACGGCGTTGCCCAATCTGGAGACCTGCCGGGTCCTCATCTTGACCGAAGAAGTCGCGGACTGGCTGGGGGATACTCTTATCCGGTGGCAGCTTGCCGGTCACTATCCCTTGGTTGTGGAGATTCCTGGTCCTATGGAACGGCTTGAGGGCAGGAAAACACTGGTAGAGGCTATTAGGGAAGCCATCGGTATCCAAGTGTAAGAGCCTGGTGCACGTGTGGATTAAAAATCCCAATTAATGGGGCTCTTTAATTAGTTTTATTGTAGGTTATTATGGAAGAATTGCAGTCAACCGAAGTTCTGGACAGGGAGATTCTGGAGGATGCCCGACGTAAAGCCCAGCGTATCCTCAAGACGGCCGATGAAACCGTAGCCTCCGGGACGAGGAAGTGGGAAAAGAAAACCGAAGACGCTCTGAAGGGAATACGGGATACGTATGCCGCCCGGTTTGAAGCGAGCCGGAATGAGATCATGGCCCGGCTCCCCCTGGACAAACGGCGGACCCGGCTTGCAAAGATAGAAACCCTTCTTCAAGACGCCGCTTCTTTGTATGTTGCCGGCCTTCCTCGGTCCCGGCTTCTCGCCATGTTGGAAGGGGAACTCAAGAAGCGGGCCGGCGAACTGGATTCTTCCAAACTTGTGGGAACGGCGTTTATCCGGGGGATCAGCGGGGAAGAAACCGCGTCGCTTCTTAAAGCGGTTTTTCCTGATGGTAAATGGGTAATAACCAATGGGGAATACCGGCGTATAGCGCCGGGAATTTTCCCCGCCCTTGTGGTGGATACCCTTGCGGCGCGGATCACCGTTTCCATAGACGCCGTGATAGAAACCCTGTTGCGGGATAAACGGGCAGAGTTTGCCGCCGCCCTTCTGGGAGAGGGGGCGCTTGATGCTTGAAGGCAGGGTGCGGCGTATTTCCGGGCCTATAATCCACGCTTCCGGCCTTGGCGCGGCAGGGCTTTTCGACGTAGTGGAAGTGGGGGAGAAGCGCATCTCCGGGGAGATCATACGCTTGGAACGGGAAGAGGCGGTGATCCAGGTGTACGAGGATGACACGGGCCTTAGGATAGGCGCCACCGCTTCTTCTACCGGACGGCCTCTTTCAGCCCGCCTGGGTCCGGGGCTTATCGGAACCATCTACGACGGGATACAGCGGCCCCTGGAAACCCTGTTCAAGGCAAGCGGGGTCTTCATGGAAAGCGGTTCCCGGGGAGACCCTCTGGATCCCGCCATGCCCTGGCCGTTTGTCCCCAACCGAGAAGTGATGGAAAAGCTTACAAGGGGGGAGGAGGTAAAAGCCTTCCCCGGCTTGGCTCTGGGGACGGTAAAGGAAACCGAGAGCATCGTCTGTACCATCATGGTTCCTCCCGGCGTTATGGGGAGCCGTATCACGGAACTTGCGCTGGGAGGGAACTATACCTGCGACACCGTAATTGCCAAAACCAATGCGGAAGAAGATATCCCGCTGGCCCAGTGGTGGCCCGTCCGTATCCCCCGGCCCGTGGCGGAACGGCTTTCCCCGGATCAGCCCCTGGTTACCGGGCAACGGATCATCGACGTGTTCTTCCCCCTGTCCAAGGGCGGGACCGCCGCCATCCCTGGAGGCTTTGGTACGGGCAAAACTATGACCCAACACGCGGTGGCCAAGTGGTGCGACGCGGACGTGATCATCTACATAGGCTGCGGGGAACGTGGAAACGAGATGACTGACGTGCTTACCGAGTTCCCGCGCCTTACGGACCCCCGGAGCGGGCGGTCCCTCATGGAACGTACCATCCTCATTGCCAATACTTCCAACATGCCTGTAGCCGCCAGGGAGGTATCAATTTACACTGGCGTAACCCTGGCTGAGTTTTACCGGGACATGGGCTTTCATGTGGCCATCATGGCGGACTCCACCAGCCGCTGGGCCGAGGCCTTGCGGGAACTTTCCGGACGTATGGAGGAGATGCCCGCCGAGGAGGGTTTTCCCGCCTATCTTCCCACGAAGCTTGCCGAGTTTTACGAGCGGGCAGGCCGGGTCAAGACCCTTTCCGGCGCGGAAGGATCGGTCTCCATCATCGGGGCCGTGTCCCCACCGGGGGGCGACTTCTCGGAGCCCGTAACCCAGCATACCAAGCGCTTCATCCGCTGTTTCTGGGTCCTGGACCGGGACCTGGCTAACGCCCGGCATTACCCGGCTATCTCCTGGATCGACAGCTATTCCGAATACGCCGAGGAGGTGCAGCCCTGGTGGGAAAAGGTGAATCCCCTCTGGGCGGGTGTGCGCCGGCAGGCGCTGGACCTCCTTAAAAAGGAACAGCGCCTTGCGGAGATCGTCAGGCTCATAGGCCCTGATGCCCTGCCGGATGATCAGCGGCTGGTGCTCCTTGCGGCGGAGATCATCAAGGACGGATTTTTGCAGCAGAATTCTTTTGACGAAGTAGATATGTACTGCGTCCCAGCCAAACAGGTGAGGCTCCTAGAACTCATCATGATCTTCTATGAGCGCTCCCTGGTCTGCATTAAACTCGGGGCACCGCTCATCAAAATCGTTACCCTTACCGGGGACGAGACCGGCGCGGACATAAAGGAAAAGCTTTCCCGGCTCAAGAGCGAAACGCCGAATCAGGATGCCGCTAGGGCTCTTACGGACTTTGAGCGGGAGATGCGCCAGGCGCTGGATGAACTGGAGCGGAGCTATCGGGTGAAGGAAGGGTTACGATGAGGGGCGTTGAATACCGGGGGCTTGCCCGGATAGAAGGACCGGTGGTCATCACCGAGCGGAGCCGTGGCGTGGGTTTCAACGAGGTAGTAGCGGTGTATGACCGGGCAGAGGGCCGCCGACTAGGCCGGGTGGTGGACATGAGCGAGGACTGGACCGCCATCCAGATATTTGGGAGCAACGCTGGCCTTTCCGCCGATGACAGCCGGGTGGAGTTTTTAGGCAAACCTATGGAAATCCGGGTGGGGTCCGGCCTTTTGGGGCGCGTCTTCAACGGCCTGGGGGAACCCATAGACGGTTATGGGGACATCATCTCCTCCACCTGCCTGGACGTGAACGGCCTCCCCATTAACCCTTACGCCCGGACCTATCCCCGGGACTTTATCCAGACCGGCATTTCCGCCATAGACGGGATGAATACCCTTATCCGGGGGCAGAAGCTCCCCATCTTTTCCGGGAACGGCCTGCCTCATAACCGCCTGGCCGCTCAGATCGTGCGCCAGGCTAAGATACGTTCCGCCGAAGAATCCTTCGTCATCGTATTCTGCGCCATGGGCGTCAAGTACGATGTGGCCCGGTTCTTTCTGGACGACTTTGAGCGTTCAGGCGTTTTGGCAAACGTGGCGGTATTTCTGTCCCTGGCCGACGCCCCTTCTCTGGAACGTCTGGTTGCGCCTCGGTGCGCCCTTACTGCGGCGGAGTACCTGGCCTACACGAAGAACATGCATGTCCTCGTCGTCATGACCGATATGACCAACTACTGCGAGGCCCTGCGGGAAGTTTCTTCTATTCGGGGCGAAGTCCCCAGCCGCAAGGGGTATCCGGGCTATCTCTATTCGGAGCTGGCCGCCCTCTACGAGCGGGCGGGGAAGATTACCGGATCCGCCGGGTCTATTACCCAGATTCCCATTCTCACCATGCCGAACGACGACCTCAGCCATCCCATTCCGGACCTTTCGGGGTACATCACCGAGGGGCAGATAGTCCTGGACCGGGAACTTACCCAGCAGGGGGTCTACCCGCCGGTAGCCGGCCTTCCGAGCCTTTCCCGGCTCATGAAGGACGGCATAGGGGTCGGTATGACCAGGGAAGACCACAAGGACGTATCCAGTCAGCTTTTTGCCGCCTACTCAAAAGTGAAACAGATACGGAACCTGGCCTCCATTATCGGGGAGGAGGAGCTTCCCGACGGGGACAAACGGTACTTAAAGTTTGGGGAGGCCTTTGAGCAGAAATTCCTCACCCAGGGGGAAATGGAAAACCGGAGTATAGAGCATACCCTGGACTTGGGCTGGTCCGTCCTCTCCGCGTTGCCTGCGGAAGACCTTGTGCGGATCAAACAGGAGTACATCGACCGATATATGAAGGGATCCAAAGGTGCCTGAGCAAAAAATCCACACGGCAGCAGGCTCTAAGAACTTACGGGAAAACATCCCTTTCATCGTCCCACAGACCCCTCTCCTTTGAAACACTTATGGCTTACGGTTAGGATACCGCCGGCCCGCTGTGGGCGCGGCAGATAGCCGTAGCCAGGGCATCGGCGGCGTGGTCGGGAGCGGGAACGGCGTCCAGCCCCAAAAGGAGGCGGACCATCTCCTGAATCTGGCGTTTGTCCGCTTGCCCGCCGCCGATTACCGCCTGTTTTATGATGCTGGGCGGGTATTCACCCACTGCAATGCCTTGCTGCGCCAGAGCCAGGGAAAGGACCCCCCGTGCTTCCGCCACGGCAATGGCGCTGGTTACGTTGCGGCCAAAATAAAGGGTTTCCACCGCAGACTCACCGGGCTTGTAGGTTTCCAGAACAGCGCAAAAACGGCTGTAGATAAAAAAAAGACGTTCTGCACGAGAGCAGTCCGCCTTAGTTTCGATGCAACCGTGGGCAATGTACCGGAGCCGCAGGTTGTCGAATTCAATGACCCCCCAGCCTGAAGAAGCCAGCCCCGGATCCACCCCGATGATCCGGCGGGTAAGCCGGGAGCGGGGTGTCTTCCCCCCGGCGGGGGAAGCATCCGTAAGCTTAATCCGCCTCAAAGCCCTCAGGGATTGCCACGTTGGAGTAGACGTTCTGAACGTCGTCGTTATCTTCCAGCTTTTCAACAAGTCTGAGGGCTTTGGAGGTACCTTCCGCGTCAAGGGAAACTTCCGTTTCGGCTATCATGCTGATCTCGGCGCTGGTGGTTTCAAAAGATTTGGCATCCAGGGCGTTTACCACCGGCTCGAAATCCTCAGGAGCGGTGGTAACTTCAATGACCCCGCCGGAAAGCGTTACGTCTTCGGCACCCCCTTCCAAGGCGACTTCCAGCACCTGATCCTCGATGTACTTCTCCCCATCCAGGGTGATGATACCCTTGCGGGTAAAAAGCCGGGAAACCGAACCCGCAGTAGCCAGGGAACCACCGGCACGGGTCAGGATATTCCGCACATCTGCGGCAGCCCGGTTCTTGTTGTCCGTAAGGACCTCAATCAGGACCGCTACACCGCCGGGGGCATAGGCCTCGTAGGTCAACTCTTCGTAGTTCACCCCTTCAAGTTCGCCGGTACCCTTCTTAATCGCCCGGTCAATGTTGTCTTTAGGCATGTTAGCACCCCGGGCCTTGAGAACCGCGGTCCTGAGCCGGGGATTTCCATCGGGATTACCCCCGCCCATACGGGCGGCAATGGAAATTTCTTTGATAAGTTTTGTGAACATCTGGCCGCGCTTGGCGTCAGCGGCTCCTTTCGCATGTTTAATAGTCGCCCATTTACTGTGTCCGGACATGACAACTCCTTCCTAAAAAAACATCAGCTTCTGTCGCTGTCTATACATACCATAAGAAGAAAAAATATGTCAATCCTCTTGACCCGATGGTACCGGATCTGGCCCCACCGCCTCCCAATGGAGTTTTTGTATGTCTAAATAAAGCATTCTGCCCTCCGAATGGAGCATCCGGATATAAAGATGGAGCGTTTCCGCTCGTACCTGAACCCGTCCTGTCCTGAACAGAAGGCCCTCCGGTTGCGAACTACCGTTCGACGCGGATTATGCGGATTTTTTATACCGCAGCTCCGCTTAACGCGGGGAGACTTCCCCCCGCCAAAAAACGTATAGTCTATGGCAAGGCTGAAAGCGCACGGAGAAGGCAGTATGGGAAAGGATTTTATGATAGATGAAGCGGTTTATTCGTCCAGGAATCGGGGGGAACGGGGGTTCCCAAAGCAGCGCAGCCTTCCCTTGATTATCGCGGAGCTTGGTACAGGCCACGGGGCGGACCCGGTAAAGGCACGGGAACTGGTGGACGCGGCGGCTTTGGCCGGGGCGGGATGCGTCAAATTCCAAATGGTCTACGCCAACGAGATACTCCACCCCAATACCGGGATAGTCTCTTTGCCCGGCGGCCCGGTCAGGCTCTACGATACCTTCAAAAGCCTGGAAGTCCCGCCCTCATTCTATGCCGATATGAAGGCCTACACCGAATCCAAAGGGCTCCTCTTCCTTTGTACCCCCTTCGGCCCCCGTAGCGCCAGGGAACTTTGGGAACTGAAGCCCAAGGCCATAAAGATAGCCTCTCCTGAACTCAACTACACCGCCCTGGTAAGGCAGATTGCAGGATACGGCCTGCCCGTCTTGCTTTCCACCGGGGTCTCTACGTTGGGGGATATCGAAGCGGCCCTGGCATTTTTCCCTCCCGAAGGGGTCTGCCTCCTCCACTGCGTTACCGCCTACCCCGCTCCCGAAAGGGATTACAACCTGAGGATACTGGAAAGCCTTAGCGGGGTGTTCGGGACGGCGGTGGGAATAAGCGATCACAGTACAGACCCGGAACTGACGCCGGCCCTGGCCGCCGCCCTGGGGGCCGCCGTCGTGGAAAAGCATTTCTGCCTGAGCCGGGACGATCCCGGTCTGGACGACCCTATCGCCTTGCCGCCGGCTTCCTTCGCCCGCATGGTCAGGGCCGTAACCCGCGCCGCCGCCATGAGCCGGGAAGAAGTAATTGCGGACTATTCCCGCGAACGGGGAGAAGGCTTAGTCCGCGCCGTCCTCGGGGACGGAATCAAACGGTTGGCTCCTTCGGAAAGGGCGAACTATGAGCGGACTAACCGGTCCCTCCACGCCCTCCGGGATATTGCCGAAGGAGCGGTCATAGAGGCCGGCATGGTAGGAATCCTCAGAACCGAGAAAGTCCTGCGCCCCGGACTTCCCCCGTCCTGGGCGGAGAGAATCATTGGGAGAAAAGCCCGGCGCTTCATCCCTGCGGGGGAAGGGATACGGTTTGAGGATTGCTAAGGAGCCTGCTGTAGCGGTTTTTTAAGGGGGAAAAATTTTATAATAACGGCAACCGTGGGCGGCAGCCTGCCCTGACCGGCGGGAAAAATACCACCTCAGTGGGAATAATGTGAATGGGGGGATGCATCTTCCTAGAAAAACGGGTTTAATTTTTTCTCCACACATACCCCAGCCCTAAACTGAGGTGGTTTAATCCATAGGTGCTGTAATCTATACCTTCGCCAAATACATATTTGTATTTTCCCTGAATATAAAAATACCATATTTTTACAAATAAACCTGCCGATATTACGAGTTTGTACCGTTCATCCTCATTGCCGTTTCTTATCCATGTTTTCCCGGTACTACCCGCGTTGTTTTCAGAATATAATTTATATTCCTGCCGGAATTCAAAGCCGGTGCCTATATCCGCCCAAAGCAATGTCTTTATAATATTAATGTTAAGACCGAATAAGCAATCCCAGCGAAACATGGTGCCTATCCGTTCATCGGTGTAGCTGTTTCCCGCCGAACCGGTAATAGATTTGCCATTGTAGGTTAAATCATCTGAAATTTCATAACCGCTGAAATTGGGAGGGCCAAACGTATTATCCATAAAGAAGGCGACACTCTCCCTGGTCCAGCCTAATGAAATTCCAATGGGTGTATCTAACGCTCCCAAATATCCCAAATAAAAACCGTTGGAAAATATACCCAGCGATTTTTTAACGGTCTGAATAGTCGCTTCTCTTTTTTGTTGTTTTGCCTGTACCTGCGCCCTGGTAATTTGCGCGGCTTGTGAATGGGGTAAATATGCCTCCATAGTATTATCGTGCATGATTCTCTCGCTGTTTGAACCCACAATTACCGCTGTCTCGACATGTATCAATTTAATATTGAAGTTATAATAACTGCCGCCTGTCTCAAGAACTGAACCGGCTGCGATAATCTGCGCCCCTATTTTTTTTCCAATCGAGACCATTGTTTCATCGCTGACTTCACCTGAATATTGAAAATCAATCTCGTTCTGTATCACGTCAAGCCTAGTGCGATCAACAAACGTTATATTTTTATTGTTGTTGACAACATAGTCGGGTATTCTTTCTATAATATACTCGGATAAAAGCCCGCTGCCAGATTTGATATTCACTATTGCTACAACCGATCCGGATGGCGATCTTTCGATTATGTAGGCGGCTTCCCGTTCTATAGCCACTTCCAAATTATCCGCCGCGTAGAGCGGTTTCCATACAAGGCAAAGGGTAATACAAAACAGAATTTTTGCGAATGTTTTCAACATGCCCGGCTCCTTAAGCAACGATCTTTTCAAAATCACGTACGAAACCGCAGTTTTGAACATATTTATTTTAGTAATTTATATTGATTTTGTCAACGCGGTTTTTTAATGGCGTGGAATAGGGAAGGGTAAGCCGCGGCAACATCGGTACCGGCCATTCGCCGCACCCATAGTGGCCAAAGTACCGCAAAAATCAACCCGTGCAGGAGGCTGTTAGCCCGGCGGTCTTGCTATTTT
This sequence comes from Treponema sp., assembly GCA_031278025.1. The sequence continues at coordinate 3,637 of JAITLF010000344.1, read as the reverse complement.
ACCGGGAAAGAGCTATATATACCTACATGGGTGGGACGCTTTCTCCGTATCGTCTGGCAAAAGCTAGGGATATGTACAATCTGTTTAACGTTTTCAATTCCCTTTCCTGGCAGTTTCTGGTCGGGACTATCATCATCCTGTTAGCGATGCGGCTTAACGCTTCTTCCACGATTATCGGCCTCATCAACGCCATGGTATATATGTCGTTTTTTTTCCTGCCGGTAGGGAAGATCCTGTCCAGGAAGATATCTATTATAAAGATATACGGGGCGGCCTGGATTTTCAGGGCAGTGGGTATGAGTCCCATACTCATGGTTCCGGCGGCGGTGTCTGCCGGGCGGCTGGATATCGGGGTGGGCCTGATCATCCTTGGAGTGTTTATTTTTCACGCGAGCCGGGGCATAGGCATGGTCGCCAATAATCCTGTACTGGATCTCATGGCGGCGGGACCCGACCGGGGTAGCTACATGACCCAGATTCAGATTATCAACAGCGCGGTGGCTATGTTCTCCAGTTTCGCCATCGCCATGGTCTTGGGCCGGGACCCGCCGCTTTTTCTGTACGCTATCATCATTACCGTGGGCATCGCCGGTGGCGTGGCGAGCGGGGTCATGGTGTTGAAGTTCCCCGAACCGGAAACGGACAGCGAAACCAGAGGCACCAGTTTTTTCGGCATCTTTCATGAGGCTTTTTCCCGTCCGCCGATTAAACATTTTATCATCGTGCTGGTGCAGGTGATCTTTGTTTCCGGCATTGCGCGGGCTTTTATCACCGTGTATGCACGGGAAGCGTTCTCCCAGGGGGATGGGATGGTCTCCCTGTATTCGGTATTCGGGGGTATGGGGAATTTGATGATAGGACTGCTCATCAAATTTTTGGTGGATAGAATTGGTGTTAAGCCTATCTACATTGTTTGTACAATCGTCGGCCTTGTGGGAATGATCCCTATTGTCTTTTTTCCCGTTTCTGCAATAAACAACACCACGAGTGTTGTCCTCTATCTTACTTTTATTTTCTTTATCATCAACTTCGGGTTTTTAGGCGCCGAAGGGATCGCGCAAACCTACTTCCTCGCCCTTATTCCGGCGGAATTCATGATGGACATGGGGATCCTCTATTTCTTTATGTTCGGCGTTTCCGGCGCGGCGGGGTCCTCCCTGGCCGGTATATTTCTGGATATGTTCGCCGGTTTGGGGGTTTCTACTTTCATCTCGTACAAGATACTCTACGGTATCCTTATCGCCATGACGATTGGTATTCTGACCCTCCAGCGGAAACTCGCGCCGCTTGGTTCCCTGCCCTTCATGGGCGCGCTGGAGGTGATGTTTTCTCCCCGTGATCTTAAAGCCATCACGCTGCTGGAAAAATTGAACAAGTCCCAGGATACTACCGAGGAAGAGGCGCTTCTTGATGCGCTTCACGATACGCCTTCCAACCTGTCCCTTAAGGGGCTCCTGCGCAGGGCCCGCTCTCCCCGACTGACGGTGCGCCAGGAATCGTTGCGCGCTTTAGGGGCCCTGCAAACCTTGAACGCGGACGCGGAAAAAGCGCTCATGGCGGATTTGATACACAACCCCTACACTACCGCGTACTATTCCGCCCGTATCCTGGGGACTCACGGCTGTACGGCGGCAATACCGGTGCTGCGGGAATTAGTTACATCGGAAGATTACATGCTGGCCGGCGAGGCGATGATCGCACTGGCGCGGCTTAAAGACGAAGCCTTCCGGCCCCAGATTGAAGAGCTTATAGCAAACACCAATAATCCCCGACTTAAAATTATGGGGGTGGAAGCGTTTGGAATCTACCGTTCTCCCAAATCCCTTTCCACACTTCTTGACATCCTGAGAGGCGCCGATCCTCCGCCGTACCTGCGGGATCAGGTGGTGCTGTCCATGGCAAGTATTCTGGACATACAAAACCAATTCTACCATCTTCTTGTCCGTTTCCTGGAGGATGAATCCCTGGTAGTAACCCTGGCCCTGGACGAGGCCGAAGCCGCGGTGGAATTTTACAACGCCGCCTTTGGGGGGCGGAAAAAAAGCGCCTTGGTAGAAAGCGGACGGCAGGCGAAGTCCCTGCAAACCGCAGTGTCCGCGTATGTGCGGGATCATAAGGGAGCGCTCCTCTCCCGGTGGATTTTGGAACTCCCCGATGAAATCGCCGATATGCCGGTCAAAATAGTGATCTCCGAAGCGGTTCTGGATGATGAGTTTGTTTCCCACCGCCGCCTTCAGCTTCTCATTGCCCATTGGGTCGCACGGGAGTTGCGGGAGTGGACCCGCCGGTTGAAAGTGCATGGGAGCCTGTTCTGAAAACCCGGCGGCTTGCCCGCGGGCCTTCATCTCACAAGAACGACAATTGCTTTGCCGAACAGTTACGAGCTTTCACAAGTAATCCAGCGTAAATAACGGACGTCGTGTGGAGCGTTGTTCAAAGGTCTGTATGCCCGCGTTGAACCGTCGTTCGGCTTCCAGGGAAGTCGGCGGTCCGTGGCCGGGCAGGATGGTGAAATCCCCAGGCAGGGAGAAGATTTTGCTCCGCAGGGCGGTCATCTGTATCGCCGCGCCGTAGGAACTGACGGTAGTCCCCACAAGACCGGCGCTGATGGCATCCCCGGTAAAAAGGATATTGTCTATCTTAAAAACCGTTGAATCCGAAGAGTGGCCGGGCGTTGAGATCACTTCAATATGGAACGGGCCGATGTCAAGGATGTCCCCGTCCCGTATAAGGGTTACCCGCAGGTCCAGGATAAGAGGGTTTACCGCGTAGATTTCGGCGGCATTGTAAATCCGTTTCAGAGTACGCAGGCCCCGGATATGGCTGTCGTGATCGTGGGTAAGCAGCACTGCCCGGAGGAGATAATCGTTTTTTTCGATAAAGTTGAGGATTTCCTCATCCATTACCCCCGGATCTATGATGACCGCTTCTTGCGCCGCTTCCTGCGCCGCTTCCTGCGCCGTCTTATGGCAGGTCCTTTCCGCATCGGTCCCCAGGATATAACAGTTATTGAAACCCGGCAGGCAGTAATGGAAAAAGACCTTCATTCTTCCCCCAGGGTAAAGACGGCTTCCGCCGTATTGGAAGATTTGAAGGATATCCCCTCCTGTTTAGCCCGGACAAAGTAAACTTTTTTGATATTGCAGTCGATAAAGTCGCAATACTCCATATCGGCGTTGATAAACCGGCTGTTATGGAGGTCCGATTTATTGAACGTGCAATCGCGTATCTCCGCTCCTCCGTAATTGACATGCAGTAGTTCAGAACCCTCAAAGGTACAGTCGCTGATCTTCGCCCCCGCAAAGGAAAGAAATTGAAGATCGCTGGAGGAAAAATCGCAGGTATAAAAATTGGCAAAATCGAAGAAAACCATACGCATAAAGGCCCCGGTAAAGAGGCACATGGAAAAGGTTGCTCTTCTAAAATTACAGCCGTAGAACGTGCGGTGGGAAAAATCAACACTCGTAAAATGCAAACCCGATGCGTTAAGGTCTTTGATGACCATCCGTTCCGAAATATACCGACCTATACGCGCCGCTTCCTGCTCTTTACTTGACACATGAACCGCGCAAAGCTGGGAGCCGGTGATAGCCGGCATGCCGCATCCTGCCGCACAGGGAAATAAGGTGAACATAGG
>JAITLF010000323.1 GCA_031278025.1 Treponema sp. | reverse complement strand
GCAAGGCGGCGGGAAGATGGTAAAATGGAACCAGGCAACCAGCCGTCACCATCAATTATGGCCATGTGTGCCGTATCATACTTTCTGCATCACCACCAACGTTTTTAGTCCCTGCGGCTTTAGCCGTAGACTCGCGGGCTGTAGCCGTGAAGTCGCGGGCTTTAGCCGTAGGCTTGCGGGCTTTAGCCGTAGACTCGCGGGCTGTAGCCGTAGACTCGCGGGCTGTAGCCGTGAAGTCGCGGGCTTTAGCCGTAGACTTGCGGGCTTTAGCCGTAGACTTGCGGGCTGTAGCCGTAGACTCGCGGGCTTTAGCCGTAGACTTGCGGGCTTTAGCCGTAGACTTGCGGGCTTTAGCCGTAGACTTGTGGGCTTTAGCCGCAGGCGTGCGGGCTGTAGCCGTAGACTCGCGGACTGTAGCCGTGGGCTTGCGGGATGTAGCCGTGGGCTTGCGGGCTGTAGCTGTGGACTCGCGGGCTTTAGCCGCAGGCTTGCGGGCTGTAGCCGTGAAGTCGCAGACTTTAGCCGTAGACTTGCGGGCTTTAGCCGTAGACTCGCGGGCTTTAGCCGTAGACTCGCGGGCTGTAGCCGTGAAAGCGCGGGTTCGATCTGCGGGCTTGCGGGGCTGCCCCCCGGACTGGCGTTACTGTCCCCGAACCTGCGGGGACTCCCCCCCATATGCGCTTACGCAGGGATGGGGTGTAACGGGCGGAACAGGGCCGGACGCCTCTGCCGTTTGGAACCGGCGCAGGCTAAAGGAAGCCCTTGCAAGGTATGCGCTGAAAACACGGGATGCAACGGACGTAACAGCGCCTATACTACTATAGGCAGCGCTACCCCCCTGTTCCCCCCGCAGGCGCCGCCGGATTCTTCCGGTTTCCCCTTCAGCACCCAGCTTTCTCGGCGGGGGGGGGGAAACGGGCTTTTCAAGCATGGAAGTTATAACAATGATATACCGGTTGTTCGCCAATTGCGCTTCCCCCGGCGGCTTCCCCTGACTGTTCCTCCGTCTTCCCTGCCGCGCAGAGCCGTACCGGCTTATGCCCTTCCATCTGCTCTTGTCTCCCGGTATACCGGTTGAAGGCCCCGCGCCGGTACCTCAGGATAATCACTCCCGCAATCCTCCGGATATTCCATCCCCCCTATGGCCCCGTATGCCCGGCCGGCGATAATCAGGCCCCTTTCCCAAAACTCCCAAAATTGCCGGGCTTCCCGCCCGTCTTCGCATCGGGAAGCCCCCTTCCCCGCCAGCCATTCCGGCCTTTCCGCCAGCATCCGGCTCTCCCGGCATAGATTCCCGCACAGCCGTCCCAACCAGCGGACTCTTCGAAGCCGGCCACGCGGTTACACAGCCGGGTATATAGCGCCGTCTTCCTCCACCACAAAAGGATCGCGGATATGTATATCAGCTATACGCATAAAGCCCCTCCGCCTGTACGGTAAAGCCTTCCGGAAATGAAGACTCCGCCGCCATCATCGCGGCGGCCAGCAGTAAGCCGCCGTTTCCAGGCAGGTATAGGGGGAGGGCGTCATCCCCCATTTGCCGGTTATGCCCGTTCGGTAAATAGGTGTTTTTCGGGCTGTCCATCAACAGTAGATCTGCCGCGTCATGAAAGCGCCCCAGACGGCAGGCGGTCATGGCCATCATGGGAAAGTCCCAGCCGTAGAAGGTCCGCATGTCCCATGCCGCGAGAACCTTGTCCAGGGTCGCCGACATGACGGCGGGATCAACCTGAGGGCTGTTCAGGACCCCGCAGATCCCCAGCATTGAGGGATGATCGGTGTAGAAGGGCAGTTTCGTAAACGTTTCGGGACAGTTTTCGTGCGCCACATACATGCCGTCCCGCCGGGGGGGAAGGGCGAGTTTTTCCGCGATGCCCCCAAAGCGGGGCGCTTCTCCCAGCCGTTCCAGCCACCGGTCCGCCTGAAGAAAACCCCAGCGGAAGTACTCAAGCTCAAAGGGGGCGTTCAATACTATTTTGGGATCATGCCGCTCCTGGACGGGAATATAGGGCGGCCCCAGAACATAGCGCCCCGGCCCGTCCCCGGATTCTTCCCAATGCGCAAAACTTTCCATGAACTCCGCGGTTTCCACCACAATATCCCGGTACTCCCGCAAAAAATCCGGGTCAGGCGCCGCCCGGTAACACAACTCCGCCAGCATGATGGGATGGGGCTGCTGCCAAATCAACAGCACCGCGATAGAGGATGGCGTATTGTCCCCGGTGGGATCGCACATCTTTGGCCATCGCGCCCCCCGGTAGCCCTGGGATACGGCGAGCTGCCGGGCAGCGGGGAGTATCTTTTTATACCACGCAAGGTTCTTCCTGAGTGCCCCGGCCTGGCCCCAAAGCGCGAAATGCGCCGAGTGCCAGTAGTGCATCTCCAGGTGAAACTTGCCGTACCAACTGTTACAGGTAAGCCCGGTTTCGGCGGGCGGCAGGCAGCCGCGGCTCTGTATCGCCGTCAGATACCGGGACAATACGATCCTCCGCTCAAGCTCCTTCGCGCGGCCATCGGCGGATCCAGAGAAGTCGATTGCGCCGCCAGAGGTCCAGTAATCCTTCCAGAACAGGGCACACGATGCCCGTGCCTCGGCAAAGGGCGGCGGATAGGCCGTCTCTCCGGCATCCCGGTCTATGCCCGCCGCCGGGATACACTGGGGCTCAAACCGGAACGCGAGTTCCAGGGTTTCCGCGTCCCCGCTGAAAGCTATCCTATGCTCCTCCTGGATGTCCAGGTGAAACCCGGCGCCGGCAGCCACAACCCGGTAACGGGTACCGTCCATCTCCCGTTCAAGGCATACTCCCCGGACGGTCTTAGCGGTCAGGGTCGTCGTATGCCCCTGGGGGACGGTAAAATCCGCGCCGGATTTCCGGTGGCTGCCGTAGGGGAAGGTTAGGGTTACCCGCAGCCTGCCCTGGGCCGCAAGGGGAGAACTGAAACGCAGGTATACCGTATCTTCCCCAGGATGAACAAAGGTTTCGGTTAGGACAGGTTCATCAACATGGGCAGGCATTCTAAAGGAAAATTCCGATGATAAAACGCCTTCCCAAAGGTTGAGCGTCTGTTTCACCGGCGTACAGGCATCCGGCGAAAGGGCCGCGCCGTCAAGTTCAAACCCTATCCTGCCCAGATGAAACTTGTGGGCGTTTTGCCGCAGGGCCTTGAAAAGCTCCTCCTGTCCGGTCTCGTCAACGGCGTAGAAAACCTGCCTGCCAAAGGTATCGAAAGATGTCAGGCGCAGGAGCGAATTGTCCCGGGGAGAATCGGGGTAAGAATGCCAGCCCCACTCCGCCATCGTACAAAGGGGGCAGGAATCACCGGCGGCGGCGTATTCATCATAAAAGGTCTGCAAGCCGGTATAATCGGCGGTAAAACAAAACGCGCCATTACCTACCGAAAGGGGCGCATTTTTTTCAAGCCGTGTATAGAGCGGGTTATGCCGCGTTACCAAATCATGCCGGTCTATCATGGGTAGTTCCCGATATTGGTCCCGGTGGAACAGGGAAGGGTTTTAGCGCACATCTGGTCAAAGAGGTCCCTTGCATCCGCCGGCGGCAGCGTCTGTACCGCAAAGTCCATGGCAAAGACGCGGAACGCCTTTTCCCGGTCTTCTTCAAACACAGCCTCTATGATCCCCTCCTGGGCTAGTACATGGGGAAGGACAAGGGCGCGCAGATCGACGGGCAGCGTTCCGCCTACCAGGGGCTGGATAGTATTCCGGGAGAAAAGCGCGTTGGTCTCGACCACCGCTTCCGGGGGAAGATCCGGCGCCTGCCCCCGGTTCGGCATGTTTACATTGCTTACCAGGTCGCCAAGCCCCAACAGGGCCTTCACTATCTTAATCCCTTCCTCCCCCGACTCAACGGGGACCATTGTTTTTGTTCCGTCCCGGTAGGCTTGCGCCTGGCGTATCAGCGTTTCCCGGTTGGCAACGCGCCAGGATACCGGCGTCAACGCGAAGCCCCAGCTTTCCACCAGGGCGGGATTGGCAAGGTACCATGCGTGGGGGCAAAACTCCGCAAGGTGCCGGTCCCCCGCCGCGGCGATCAGCCCGTAGCGGCGGAACAGGTCCATCTTGACCCGTTCGGAGGAAGAGAAGAACTTCCGCCTTAGCGCCTCCTCCTTATCACCTAAAGGCGAAGCCTCCGCCCCGCCCGCCGCAAAGGTTGTTGCCGCCTCCGCGCCCCGAAAACCCGATTCGGCGCGGGCATTCACGAACAGCCGGTAATAGGGGAAGATATCAACGCCTTTCCACGAGGCCGCGTCTATCCAGGTAAAGTGGTTGATCCCCAAAACGCGGGTCCTCATATCTTCCCGCCTGATAGTTCCCCTGGGCGCGAGGCCCGCTTCTTCCAGCACGGCGGCCAGGAGTTTTTGCGTGTTAAACACCTCGTGGCAGCATCCCGCGGCCTTGATGCCGGGAAATTCCTTGTACAACGTGCGGGTACAGATGCTCATGGGATTGGTGTAGTTGATGACCCACGCGCCGGGGGCATGTCTTTGTATTGCCCGTGCAATCTCCCGGAACTGGGGGATCGTGCGCATGGCCCGAATGATTCCGCCCGCTCCCGCCGTGTCCCCCACCGGCTGATAGATGCCGTATTTCTCCGGGAGATGCACGTCTACCGCCATTTCCTCAAAATCGCCGGGAAGGATCGAGACAAAGACAAAGCCGCTCCCGGTAAGGGCGTCTTCCAGAGAGGGGTTGGCGTGAAAGGTCCAGCGGCCCTTGTTATGCCGTTCCATGAGGGAATTGCCGATTATCTCGTTTGTCTTCGCGTCTTCCGGTTTTATGTCGTACAGTTCGATACGCCCGGAAATCTCTTTTTCAAAGGTCAGGTCCTGCATCAGGACCCAGGCCCAGTTACGCGAACCGCCGCCGATGTAACATATCTTCACGAGATCCCTTGATTGGTTCGCATTTAATTGATTGGCTGCCATAGTGTATCCTTTTTAGCACAAGAGTAGTCTTTGTACAATGAAGCGTCCGGAGCAATCAGAAAACCCGCCGCCGGCATGGTTATAGCATTTCTCCTTAGGTTAGTTCGCGGTCAATGGACTTTTTTGCATCCAGCCGCGTAACGTGTCGGGAGCGTGAAGCCGGGGGCTGTAGTGGTGATGCGGAAAATATGATAACTCACACACGGCCATAGGTGATAAAAAAGAATACCAGAGTGAAAGCCTTCAGGTGGCAAAGAAATTTCCTCACCCCGGTTGTTCTGCTCAAAGCCCCGATTGTTCTGTTCTGAACAGAATTTATTCACCTGAATCCCTATGCATTGAGGTTTTGGAACAGCCTCAACTTATTGAACCGGTTCAGGCTCTGCGTCAGAAACGCCTGATTTCACGCATTTCGAGGCTCCTTGCGGCGGCAGAAGTCCGAAAGGCTGAGGGTCTGGTCGTAATACGCGAAGAGATCGAAGACCGCGTTTATATCCGGCGTTTCGCCGTAATTAAGGAAACTGGGCGTTCCGCAAGTCCGGCGTGTTCCGACTCCTGAACCGTTGGCGCAGCCGCCCATGCAGGCGTACGGTTCAAAGATCACGGCGTGACTTTGTGAATCCAGGAAATCCCGGTTATTCGCCAGGTAGGATGCCGCGTTTGCCCGGCCCTGTTCGGTGTGGCGCCTGATATTCGGAACCAGCGCCGCCAAAGCCTTTCCGATTTCCCCAAAGGCCGCCAGGGTCAGCCCTCTGGCGTAGCAATCGGCGGCCTCCAGGGGGCGGGCTTCATAGCGGCGTATATCGACCGCTTCCGCAGCAAGCCAGGCGTTCAGCCGGTCTATGGTGATATTATACCGGACAAGCTCCTCCTGGGTTTCTGTGGTAAATTCATTCTTTTTTAAGCGGCACGGAGAAAGAAACGCCAGCGGTTCTTCCATCCGGCGGTATGTTTTTAAATATCGGGCCGCACAGAGCAGGGGACTGAAAACCGGACAGAGATACGCGGCGTACCCGCGGTGATGTTTCGTGATATACCGGTTCATCCCGATACAGGCGGAGGTAATCAATTTTATTTTGGGGTTCTCTTTAAGAATCCGGTAATAGGCCCATATCGTGATATCCGCGTAGGGCAGGACAGGATAAAAAGCCTGCGCCCCCAGGGAATGTAAATAGCCGAGAATATGAGGGAACTGCTCAATAACGAGCGGAGCCGCCGGAGCGATTAGCATACGGACCGGAAGACCCGCCTTCAGGTCCCGCAAGAAGCGGGGTAAATCATCGTCCGCCTTAGCGGGAAGCAAAGCCGTATAATTCAAAGTAAGAAGATAGTAACATTATTATAGGGGACAAACAAGTTCCGCGGGACGGAGCCCCGCGGGGAGGCCGGGGAGGATTTTTCAACGACCTAATCGTAAAATAAACTCACGGCATAGACCTTCTCCGCCCCGCCTTCCTTGAGGGCTTCCGCGCAAGCGTCCAGGGTGGAACCGGTGGTTATCACGTTGTCAAAAAGCAGGACCCGGCGGGGTACGGCCTTGACGCAAATGATTCTGCCTTTCATGTTGCGCTTTCGATCTTCCCGGTTAAGCGCTTTTTGGGTTTTCGAGGAGAGCCGTTTAAGGCAGCGGCATACCGGAAGGCGGGGGCTGGAAGC
>JAITLF010000211.1 GCA_031278025.1 Treponema sp. | reverse complement strand
GTTGCCTGTTGCCTGTTGCCTGTTGCCTGTTGCCTGTTGCCTGTTGCCTGTTGCCTGTTGCCTGTTGCCTGTTGCCTGTTGCCTGTTGCCTGTTGCCTGTTGCCTGTTGCCTGTTGCCGGAAGCCTGCGTTTGTGGTAACTGTATTGTCAACAAGAACATGAGATTATGTTAGTGATTTATAACAAAAATGTCAAGAGACCTTTCTTGTGAGTAATGGCGACTTGCGGGTGTCCGCAGGACACCTTAGCACTACCGCAAGCCGGGCTAGGGGCTGTTTTTACAAATACTTTTCTATTTTCCCGTACATTCTTTTCCCAGCAGCCGCAGGGACCGTCGGTTATACCCGCCGGCGGCTCACTACACCTTGCTGCGGGAATCTTCGCCGCCACCGGCGGTGTTTCCCGCTTCTTCCTGTTCAGTTTGATCCGGTACCCTGGGCCGCTGTTGTTCATCGTACGTTAAATGTACTCGATAGGTTTTTCCGCTCAATGTTAGCGGTTCCGGCGTTCTTCGGCGTTTTTACATTCTACGCACATAAGGGCATAGGGAATGGCATCCAGGCGGCCCTGGGGTATGCGCTTGCCGCATTTGACGCAGAGGCCGTATTTTCCCTGTTGAATCCGGGTCAGGGCGGAATCTATCAGCCTGAGCCGTTTCAACTCCTGAGCCCCCAGGGCTTCGATCATCTTTCGGTCTATGTCGTCCGAGGCGACATCCGCCATATCTTTGGGGTCCATTCCCTCAACAATTTCCTTGAAATCTTCGCTGCTGGTAACCAACTTCGCCGTGATCTCCGCTTTGAGATCGCTCAAAGATTTTTTCATTCTTTCAACAAAATCTTGATCCATAAAAGAACCCTCCTTACAGCTTTCCGTACAGTATAGTAAGATATACCATTCTTTAATCCGGGTAGACTGACGTAAGATAAACATTTTGTCAATATGCTAAACCCGGCAATTCGATTTTTTAGCGGAGGAAGCCCATGGGTACCCTTTTTCATCATGTTGCGGTTTACCGGAATCGGGAAAAATTTGATCAGGCGGTCCTGGTTGACGGGGATAGGATACGCGGAACGGGAACCGAAGCGGAGATGACCGCTCTTGCCGCATCCCTGGGTACGGTGGAAAGGATAGACGGGCGGGGAGGGCTCCTTCTGCCGGGTTTCCACGATTCGCATCTTCATCTCCGGCATTTCGGCTCCACGGTACACGAGATCGATGTCCGGGAGGTTTCGTCTATAGACAGCCTGGTGGAAAAGGGGAAGGCCGCCTTGGAACGCATTGCCCCTGAACCGGGCTCGGTGGTCCATGGCGGCGGATGGAACCAGGAGGATTTTCAGGACCGCGCCGGGGAAGCCCCCCTCAACCGGTATCCTACCCGGCGCGATCTGGACCGCATAACCACCCGCCACGCCCTCATCCTGACGCGGATCTGCGGGCATACGGTTTGCTGCAATACCAAAGCCCTGGAAATGGCGGAGGAAGCGGGTCTGGAGAAGCTCCTTATGGGAAACCACGCGGAACGGGACGGCGCGGGCAAACCGCTGGGCATCTTCTACGAGCAAGCCGCCTTCACCTTGTGCCAACGGCTTGTCCGTCCCTTTACCCGCGCCCAGCTCCGTTCCCAGGTCGAATACGGGATAGCCCGCGCCCTCACGCTTGGCATTACTTCCCTTGATACGAACGATGTGTTCGACGACAACTGGGATCAGATTATGGGCGCCTACCGGAGCGTTCTGGATGAAGGGAAGTACCCTATCCGGGTGGGTTTGCAGTGCAACCTCACCAAAAAGGCCCTGCTTGATGAGTTTTGCCGCCGGGGTTGGGTTACCGGGGCAACCCTGGGCCACCCGCTTTTGAAAATGGGCGCTTTGAAGCTCTTTGCCGACGGAACCCTGGGCTCCCGCACCGCCTTCCTTTCAAGCCCCTACGCCGACGATCCCGGTAACCAGGGCTTACAGGCCATGAGCGCTCAGGCATTGGATGCGGCGGTTAAGGACGGGGATGATCGGGGTTTCCAGGTCATCGTCCACGCCATCGGGGACGCCGCCGCGGATCAGGTTCTCCGTTCCATCGAAGCCGTTATATCCGAAGCCGTTGTGTCCCCCGGCCATAACCCCCGCCGCCACGGCCTTGTCCACGGCGAGGTCTTGAGCGAAGCCCTCTTAGACCGCATGGCCCGGAACAACATCGCCGCCTTTGTGCAGCCGGCGTTCCTGACCCACGACATCTTCTTCGCGGAAAGCAGGCTGGGACGCAAACGGACGCGGTACCTCCTGCCCTGCGCTTCCCTGGCCCGGCGGGGTATACCCACCGGCTACGGTACCGACTGTCCGGTGGAATCCCTGAACCCCTTGGAGGGCATAGCCTGCGCCGTCCTGCGGCGGCCTCCGGTCCCTGGCGGAGGGGACACGGAAGGTTTTTTCCCGGAGGAGCGGGTGGACCGGTACACCGCGGTGGATGCCTACACCCACGGCAGCGCGCTGGTTACTGGGGAAGACCGCCATAAGGGACGGATACAGCCGGGGCGCCTGGCCGATCTCGTCCTCCTGGACCGGAATATCTTCACCGTCCCTGCCGATGAGATTCCCGCGGCGAAAGTTTTACTTACCCTCGTGGGAGGAGTGATAGCTTTTCGCGTCTAGGCAGGAATTCAAAGTATCAAAAACTATGCTAAAATAGGAGTATGGGCAGGGAACTCTTTAAACAATTGGAAGGTGATCCACAAAGTATGATACGTAATTCATTGTAGTATAAGAAATTACGTGAAAAGGGGCATCAATGGCCTGTCTCGAAATTTTCTGTAAGAAATAGCTAATTCCTTATAAGACAATGAATTAGTGTTTTGATGAAATTATGTAAGATGATGCTCGCAAGGCCAGAAATTTGTAATTCATTGTACTACAAAGAATTAACGGTATTTTTTCATCATACTTTGTGGATCACCACCCGATATTCTTTTTATCACAACTATGGCCATGGGTGACTATCATACTTTCTGCATCACCACCAGAATATCATGCCGGATATGGTCAAAAAACGGGTAAAATCAATCAGCAGGGCGTGGCCTTCATTGGAAAAACCGTTCCGGCGGTAAAACCGGGAAAGGTGGACAATCAGGCGGCGGACAGCGAAGTGGACGCCCTTTCCTTTTATGGGCGCACCGTTATCATGGATCAGGGGGTAGGCCAGGATAGGCGTCAGGACCGTATCACAGAGGCACTTTTGGACGACCCGCTCGGAGATATGAATACTTGGTGGTGATGCAGAAAGTATGATAACTCACACACGGCCATAGTTGATAAACAAGAATACCAGACTGAAAGCCTTCAGGTGATAAAGAATTTTCTTTGAAAAACAGCAGGTTCTCCTGAAGGTCCTCCGTACCCTGTGCCTCAGTCGACAGTTGGTCCCTTCTATCCCACAGGTGTACGCTTTCCCGATTTTCAGGTTGTCCCCCTTGAACGCCGCCAGAAAGCTCCTCCACCAGTCTGTCGCAAAGCATCCGCAGGTAACGCCCGCCTCAGACACCCGACGGCGAAGCCGCCGCGCCGCCTTCAGGTTCCGTTTACCCCACACAAAGGCCACAATTCACCGGATTCGCGGCAATAGGCGTACACCACCAGCCAGGACTCTTCGGCTTTTTCTCCCGACAAGGGTCCATAGCTCGTCTCCTTCAAGAGTGTCATAGTGGGTCTGCTTTGGCGCGATGCGGTAATTCGATGTCCGCAATGTGTTCAAGACTTTTCTGACGCTGACTCTGGGGGTTGCCGCGGCCTCACGGATACCACAGCCCGGGGCGGGGGGAAGAGTATTTCAATGGAGAAGGAGGGGATAGTTCCATTATAGGAGCGCTCATGCTCGGCGGTGAATTGTCTGCCGTCGTCTTTACAGCGGTAGTTTTGAGCGGCATTGCGTTTTTCCATTCTTTGTTATACGTGTGCTATGGCAATGCGGGCAGTTGATGGGGATGGTTGTTTGCATATTTCCATTTTACTATCTTCTCGCCACATTGCCTTCATCATACTTTCTGCATCACCACCCTGTTTTGTAGCCGGCATTGTTATCGGGGTTTCCGATTTCATCTACTCGATAGTGCAAGCCCGCCACCAAAAGAAGTATAAACGGGAACAGGCGGCGGAACAGGCGTTAAAGGATCGGCTGTATTTCCTGGCTAATCTTATTGTGGATAAGGATATACCCCGAAGTTCCCGGCAGATTTTCTTTGATAGGTATATTGCCAAGGGCGGGAACGGCGCCTTTGTTAAACGCTGGTATAACGAGGAAAAGGAACTTGAATCTAAAAAGGCAGGCAACCGGCGGGGAGAACGCGGTAACCCTGCGGGTTAAGAATTTATTGGAAAGACTGCGGAACGACCGGTGAAGCGGCGGTCCTCCCCGGGGAAAGTGAAGTCCTCCTGGGCGCGTATCCCCCCTTGAAGGGCTTGACCTAATGGCGTATCCAAAAAGGAATTACGTATCATGCTTTGTGAATCACCACCTGTCAGAGATTAGCCGCAGCAATTAGCAAGCGGCCACCCTAAGACAAACCATAGCTGCTGCGGAGCGGCGGCAGGCCGCGATTCGGAGCCAGGTGTTATCACCCACCCGGCAATTGTCCCCAGTCCCTTATCCAGTTTTATCAAAAAAAAGAGGTTTCTCACCGGCGTATCCCGCATGAAAGACAAAAAAAAGGAGCCTATACGTTTATCCGGTAAATTGTTGAGAGTACGATTGTATTTGGTTTTATTATATGATAAAATCCTCTAAAACCGAGAGATAAATAAGTCAATCCAAGGAGGAATGCATGAAAATATATCGGTTTGTATTGGTTTTGCTTGTTTTAGCTCTTTTGAACTGGGGAAACCCGTCTGCTTTGTTCGCGGCGGCTCAAATGGAAACCACGCCGGCGCAGAAAGCGACGCAATCAGCGCCGGTTACCATTCTGGTTGCGGCGGCGGCAAGTCTTGAGTATTCCTTTGTCCAGGATCTGATCCCCCGCTTTCAGGCTAAGTACCCCTGGATCACCGTGGAAGGGGTTTACGACAGTTCCGGACGGCTCCAGACCCAGTTAGAGGCGGGGCTTGAGGCGGATGTGTTTATGTCGGCGGCGGTCCGGCAGATGAACGAGTTGACCGCCAAAAGCCTCGTAGCTGCGGATTCGGTACGGCCCCTTTTGGAGAACAAGATTGTCCTTATCAAGACCGCCGGCATCAATACCCCGGTAACCGGTTTTGAGACGGTTCTCCAGGCGCCAATTATCGCCCTGGGGGATCCCGCCAGCGTTCCCGCAGGCCAGTACGCCCATGAAGCCTTTACCAGTCTGGGAATATGGGATGCCGTCTCCGCCCAGGCCAGCTTTGGGACCAACGTTACTGAGGTTCTGAACTGGGTAGGAGAAGGGAGCGCCGAAATCGGAGTGGTCTATGCTACTGATGCCGCGACGACGGACCGGGTCCAGGTTATCGCCGAAGCCCCGGCGGGAAGCCTTGCCCAAAAGGTGATCTACCCGGTGGGGCGGACCGCCGGGTCGGCCCATACGAAAGAGGCGGAACTCTTCATCGAATTCCTCGCTTCCGATGAGGGGCTTGGGGTCTTCAAAGCCTATGGCTTCTCTCCCAATAACTAGCGGCGATACCAGGGAAGCAGCGTGAACCCCTCGCCTATCTTTATCTCCATGCGGACCGCTTCGGCGGCCATCGTGATAACCTTCTTCTTAGGGGTATGTGCGGCAAAATTTGTCGCCGGAATCCGGCGCAAGGCATGGAAGATGATCCTGGACGGCATCCTCACCTTGCCGCTGGTGTTGCCCCCGACGGTGGCGGGTTTTTTTCTCTTATATATTTTCGGAGTGCGGGGGCCGGCGGGTTTTTTCTTCCTTCATTTCTTCAGTGTCCGTATCGCCTTCTCCTGGGAGGCTACGGTTCTGGCCGCCGTTGCCGTGTCCTTCCCCCTGATGTACCGTTCCGCACGGGGCGCTCTGGAACAGGTGGACTCCAACATCATCTACGCCGCCCGGACCCTGGGCATGTCTGAGTGGAGTATCTTCCGCACGGTAACCCTTCCTACGGCTTTGCCCGGGGTCGCTTCCGGCGGCGTCCTCGCCTTTGCCCGGGGCCTTGGCGAATTCGGCGCTACCGCCATGATAGCCGGCAACATAGCCGGGAAGACCCGTACCCTGCCCCTGGCGATCTACTCCGCAGTGGCCGGGGGGGACATGGATGCCGCCTATGGGTATGTCCTCATCATCGTGATCTTCTCTTTTGTCGTGGTAGCCCTCATGAACTTCTTTACCGTTCAGAATTCCTATTCCGGAATCAAGGATTCCTACTCTGGAATCAAGGATTTCAGAATAGGAATCCAGCATTCTCGGAACAAGCGGGGTGGGTATGAGCCTTAACGTTTCCATACGGAAAAGGCTTTCCCAAGAGTTCCGTCTTGAAACGGAATTTGAAACCGGCCAGGCCTCGCCACGGACTCAACCCGGAAATATTCCCGCCGGGAACGTTCCTACCTCTGTCCCCGGCTGCCTGGGCATATTGGGCGCTTCGGGATCGGGGAAAAGCATGACCCTCAAATGCATAGCCGGCATAGAGACCCCAGATGAAGGGCATATTTCCGTGAACGGACGGGTCCTTTTCGATTCGGCAAAGAAGATAAACCTGAGGCCCCGGGAACGGCAGGTAGGCTACCTGTTTCAGAATTACGCGCTTTTCCCCCGCATGACCGTGATGGAAAACATCACGGCAGGGCTTCCCTTTTCCAGGGCGGCCCGCCGGGATAAAGCCGCGTTATGGATAGACCGTTTCGGCCTTACGGGTCTTGAGCGCCGCTATCCCTCCCAGCTTTCAGGCGGGCAGCAGCAGCGGACCGCCCTGGCCAGGATGCTGATCCGGGACCCGGCAGTAATACTGCTGGACGAACCGTTCTCCGCCCTGGATGCCAACCTCAGGGAACAGATGCAGTTATGGTTTCGGGAACTCCTCAAGTCCAGAGAAGATGTCATCATGGTTACCCACAGTCGGGATGAAGCGTACAAACTCTGCGCCGAAGTCCTCGTGATGGATGGCGGACGTGTCCTGGGGAAGGGGGGGATGCGGGAACTTTTCACCAATCCGGGCCTGGTGAGCATAGCGCTGCTTACAGGATGCAAAAACATTTCGCCGGTCAAACAAACCGGCGAAAAGGAAATCTACGCCCTGGACTGGGGCCTCCCCCTGCTCCTAGCCGCGCCCGTCCCTGCCGGTATCACCCATGTAGGCATACGCGCCCATGACCTTGCGCCGGTATGGACGGACGACGCCCCGGGCCTCCTCCCCGGATGCCGAAACCAGATACGCATCAGGGTAACCCGCTGTTCGGAGGAGCCTTTCGAAGAGGCGGTTCTTTTTACCAATGCGGATGCCCGAACCCAGGAAGGGAACGGTGAGCTTTGGTGGAAGTTCAGTAAGTACCTAAGGTATACCATTCCCGAACGGCTTTACCTGCCGCCGGGATTATTGCTTCCTTTGGGGCAGGGCTAATTTCGCGGCCGATGTGATATCCCGGCGGTTATTGAGCCTGTTCCAAACAGAACGATCGGAGTTCGGAACTCCGAAATCGAACCTCCGAACTCCGAAACCGGAGTTCGGAACTCCAAAATCGAACCTCCGAACTCCGAAATTGAACCTCCGAACTCCGAAACCGGAGTTCCGAACTCCGAAATCGAACCTCCGAACTCCGAAATCGAACCTCCGAACTCCGAAACCGGGCCTCGGAACTCCGGCGCGGGGTTTTGGAACAGCCTCAATTACCAACGTGTTCCCCAAAAAGGTTGATCCCTTCGGGATACTCGCCGTCTTCTTTTGCCCCGATCCTGCCGGGCGGCGGAGTTCCCCGTATTGGGTAGAGCCGTCAGGCCGCCAAGTTGATTTACCGCCGTTGATTTATCTCTTTCAAAATATCCGGATTCACTTTGAAATTTCTGTCCATATCCATAAGGCCGTTTATCTCCTGCTGGACATCGGTAAGCTGCGTATAACAGTACCCGCATATCCGGTCAATCTTCTTGATGGCCGTGGCAATGGCGTCGAAGCGTTTGATAAATTCTTCTTTGGTGCTTACTTTATTCCCGTAACCCCAGCCCGTGTCGCCGGTAAAGGCAATGCCTCCAAATTCGCTGATGATAAGCGGCTGTCCCCGGTACCGGTAGTCTTGGGCAAAGGCCGATTTGAACCGGTTGTGGTATATCAAGTTATCGAGGATGGCGTCCAGGGAGCCGGAGTACCGCTCAAAAAAATCTTTCCCGCTTTCCTCATAATCGTGAAGGGTGATGATGTCCGAAACCGTATGCTCCCATCCGTCGTTGGTAATTACCGGACGGTAGGGATCATAGGACTTGGTCAGGTAGTATATCGCTTCGGTAAAACACTGCTGGGCGCAGCTGGTTTTTATTGCCGGAACTCCCCAGGATTCGTTAAAAGGGACCCAGGTAATTATCGAAGGATGATTGTAGTTCTGCCGTACAATCTCCATCCATTCACGGGTAACCGTGCTCACCGCCCGGTCGCGATATTCGTAGGCGGCGGCCATCTCGCTCCAAACCAAAAGGCCCTTCACATCCGCCCAGTAGAGGAACCGCTCGTCTTCGATTTTCTGGTGTTTCCTGACCCCGTTGTATCCGGCGGCCAGAACCTTATCAATGTCGGTGATAAGGGCCTCTTCGTCCGGCGGGCTAAGGCGGCTTTCTTTCCAATACCCCTGATCCAGGATAAGCCGCTGGTACAGGGGAACGCCGTTCAGGAGTATGTTGGGGCCGTCGATCCGGACTTCCCTCATGCCGAAATAGGACAGGACTTCATCCAGGGTAGTTTCGTCTTGAAGAGGCGGAAACTGATGTCGTAGAGTTGGGGGTTTTCCGGCTCCCATCTGAAGAAGCCCCACTCGGTGATGCCGGTATTAACCAGATCTGCCGTCAGTTCCAGGTGCTTTTTGGTTACCGGGATAACCAGGCTGGTAACCGGGGTTCCCTTAAAACTGATGGCCGCTTCCAATAGCGGCGGGGCGGGGCTTTTTTCCGGACCTTTCGGGATGGGATAGCCGGTCCGGACATCCGCCTCAATTTTCAGTTTGCCTTCGGAAAAAAGCGGGGTCATCTTAACAGAAGCGATATGTACAGGGGGAACATATTCCAGCCAGACGGTTTTCCAAATTCCGGTGGTTTGAATATACCAACAGCCGAAACTTTCATCCTTCCCGCGCTGTTTGCCTCTGGGCTGATCGGTGTCAAAGGAATCCTCCACCCGCAGGGTAATATCGTTTTCTCCGTCCCTGACAAGACGGGTAATGTCGAAGGAAAACCGGGCATAGGCCCCGTCGTGGGTGCCGGCAAATTCGCCGTTGACCCAGAGTTCCGTGCGGTAATCGCTTTCCTCAAAATGGAGGACAACCCGCTTATCCGTATGGGTATGCGTTTCAACCGGGAGCTTCCGGTGGTACCAAACCACCTCGTGCCTGTCCGGATCCCCTATACCGCTTTGGGGGGCTTCATAGGCAAAGGGGACCAGAATCCGGCGGGCATCGGGAAAGGAACGGAACCATTCCCCCCCAATCCCTTCGTTCCGATCATCAAACGCAAAGTCTCAGGGGCCGTTAAGGTTTATCCAGGAATTCGGCTCCCGGACAAACTGCGGGCGGGGATAATCATGCTGGTAGCTTTTCATGCTGTTACCTCTTGAATTGTAAATACACGAATTACTCTAGAGACGCTGTTCCAAGACCCCCCGGCAGCGGGATTGCGGCGGATACCTTCTGTTCAGAACAGGACGGGTTCAGGTGCGCTCGGAAACGCTCCTGCCGGATGTACGGATGCTCCATTTTTTATCGGACACACCGGGGCGCTGAACTTAAGGCGCGGATTTTGGAACAACCGCTATTATAAACCTATTTGAACGACAGATCACCCAGAGTATCGCCATGACGGGGATCAAAAAATGAGCCATAAACGCCGGGCGCTAAGGACCTGTCGGGAATTGCAGGAAGGGCTAGAAAGCTGGCTTACGGGCATAAAGATACCCACGCATGGGGGGGACACGGGCGCCTTGAGCGGCGGGAAGTATGGCAGGATGTAACGGCCATCGTGCAATATCGGGTGGTGTTTTCCAGTAGGCGATCTGGCATAGCGGAGGCCCCCTGCCTGCCGATAATGTAACTTCTCATGGCATATTTCTTTTGTTACCATAGCCACTAAACGAGGCTGTCGAAAAAGTGTTTCGGAAGGGTTTAAGACACTATATATAGCATATCAATTACCTTTCAACACCGCTTTTTATAGCATTAATTTTTTCGGCAATTTCTTTTTCTTTTACCCTACACGCCTCTGTTTTATCCATAATCCTTCACGCCTTTATGTCCCTGCCGGTATTAACCGCAAGGACAAACAGTTTGGCGCAGGCTTCGGCATCCGCAAGCGCGTTATGATGATGTATCAGTTCTATATCATT
>JAITLF010000198.1 GCA_031278025.1 Treponema sp. | reverse complement strand
ATTGGGATACTCCCCGCCGGCGGTACTTACCAGAATCACCGGGCCCGGTTCAAGAAAGGTAAAGGCCCTGTTCAAAGGAAACGGTTTCATGGCTGCCTCCGTAACCGATTGTACCCCATGATCCCCGGTGTTGCTACTCTTTGTATGATCCTCTTTTGGGCGCATTTCCGGCGCCAGCGCCGGAAACCGGGCTTTCCGGGGTTCCGCCCAGGCATCCGTTAGGCTGCCCGGCTCCATTCCCTTCGGGAACGCTCCGCGCCCCTCCAATCCCTTGCGCGGTGGTTTCTCGCGGTAGTTGTAGACCTATAAATGTAAAACTGCCGGATTGACGGCGGCGGTATTTAGATGTAGGATTAATGTAAAGATGAATATTACCGTTTCTAAACGCGCGCTTTCTGAATCGGGCCCTGTTTTTGTCAACGGTACGGCGGCGGAGCGGCTGGCCTTGGTATGGCCCCTGACGGTTGAAGCGGTATCCTTGAGCAATAAATATGACCCTGAACAGCGACTACAAAGACATATTGTCCGTGTTATCCGCCGAAAAAGTTAAATTCCTTCTGGTCGGGGCCTATGCTTTGGCGGCGCATGGGCATCCCCGCGCGACCCTGGACATAGACTTTTGGATATGGCCCGATTCCGGCAATGCCTCGGCGGTATTAAGGGCGTTAGCCCGTTTTGGGGCTCCTCTCGATAATCTTTCCATAGCGGATTTGCAGACTGAAGGGATGGTTTTTCAAATCGGCGTTGCGCCCCGGAGAATAGATATTATTACCTCCCTGGACGGTTTGAATTTTGATGAAGCCTTTGCCCATGCCAAACCGGTCAACATTGAGGATATAACCGTTCATGTTCTGTCTGTTGAAGATATGATTATCAACAAACGCGCCACCGGAAGAACCAAAGACCTGGCGGACGCGGAAATGCTTGAAGGGAATATCAAGCAGGGACGATAAGGCAAAGACCTGCTATCTCAATCTCATAATGAATGAGGAAATGTCTGAAGGAGCGAATTAATAGCTCATGTTACGCAGGGGAATAATATTAACCACAGAGATCACAGAGTTCACAGAGGAGGGCAGGAAAAAGAGAGAAAAACAGTCGTATTTCCCCTTTTTCTCTGCGATCTCTGTGGCCTCTGTGGTTAATATTCCGAATTTTGCGAACCCTGCGTAACATGGGTTAATAGATAAATCATCATGAATGACGAAATAAACGGTAAAATACCATTTATATCATCATAAATAGCGATTTAAAAAATCCGAAAGGTCTGTTCAATTTCTGTTGCCCGTTTTTCGGACACTCCGGCCCGGGAGGCGAAGTCCGGCCATTGTTCCAGGGCTTCCCGGACTTCCCGGACAATCTCCGCGGCCCGGCCCCGGATGAGGCCCGCGGTTTTGCCGCACCGGATAAAATCGTTCAGGGTAAATCCGTCCCGCTTGCCGTTCATGCTCATCTGGTGTTGGCTGGTCCAAAGGCCGTCTTTCTGAAAGCTGTAGGTTACATCGTAGGCGGGGGAAAGCCGCCACCGGCCCCGCCGATCCATGAGGAAGGCGATATTTTTTACATGGTCGTCCTGATTCCGGGCGGCGATGTTAAAGGCCATACGGCGGAAAAACTGTTCCATATCGCCGGGGGGCATATCAAGGCGGCGGATGATGGGGAACACTTCCTCATACCCATAGGCTCCGGCGGAATTAAAATCGTAATGGGCCAGGCCGCCCAGGGTGGACATATGGATTTTATCGCCGCCGTTGCCGCGGTCAAAGCGGCGGGTCATAAAATGGTTCCGGCCTCCCTCGGAAAAAAGCCGGCATTCACTCATGACGATACCGGCGGTAACGGCCATGATGGAGTAGGCGTATTCAATGTTGGTATACCCTAAGGGGTCGGCCGGTTCCTTGTCCCGGTTCCCCGCCACGCCGTCGAATTTGATGATCCAGTGCTGAAACCCGGCGCCCGCGTCCGCCTGGCCCGAACGGACTTCGCCGGTTTCCGGGTTCCAGGCGATAACCGCCTTGGCCCGGGCGCCCCCGGCGGAGGTCCCCACCTGAAGGATCTGGGCCATCTCCCGGCTTTCGTCCCCGGCCTTTGAAGCGGCTGGATGTGCCCGGCCCAGGGACCCCCGAAACCCTTCCCGGTCCCGCAGAATCCGGGAGGCCAGCTCCACCAGCCGGGAAATTTCCAGCCTTTTATCCGCGGGAAAACCCTGATCCAGCAGGGGGTAAAATTCCAGGGCCCCCATGCCCCGTTTCCCGGTATAGCAGAGCCGTTCCACCGCGTTGAAAGATTCGGGCCGCCGCCCCTGCCGGGCAAGCCAGACATCGATCAGGGCGTTGCCGAATTTGTCGGGGAGGGAATCGGCCAGCATACCGGGAAGGCCGTGAAAGCTTTCCCGGGCCAGACCGGGAAAACGGTAGATCCGGGACGACAGGGGCATGGCAAGGGGGGCCACGGAAACGCCGCCCTTCGCGAAAGAGGGGTCATACTCAAAGGAGGCGCAGGAATCTCCATCGTTCAGCAAGACGCTGCCGATAGTGCTTCCCCAGAGCCGTACCTCCGCCAGCGTACTCACGGTTTATCCCTGTTTTTTTCGTCCTCCCAGATCCACGCGGCGGGAGGCGTCTGTATTTCATAAAGGGATGTTCTGGCCCGCTGCCGCCGGTTTTTTTTGAGCCTGAGCAGATCCATGGGCCGTATATCCGCGGCAGGCAGAAGCCCCTCCAGAACGTCCATCTGGCCCAGGCTTCGCAGCACCCTGACCAGGCTTGAGGTCTGCACCTGTTTGCCTTTTTCCAGCCGTTCCAGGGTACTTTTGCCCACCCC
>JAITLF010000122.1 GCA_031278025.1 Treponema sp. | reverse complement strand
ACCGTAATGTCATCGGCGGCGATACAAAAATCGCACATACAGGCCAATTCAATATGGCCCCCCGATCCTGAAAGCACGCCCAGGGTCGGCATTTCCGTATCCTGGATCATTGTTATGATCATCCGGCGGCCGTCCACAAACATGTGGCTGTAACGGGTCTCCCCGGCGTTGTCCCCTTCGGGAGCCCAACTGGCGGCCTCGAAATCCGTAACCCAGATATTGCCCGTACCTGTAAAGATGATAAGTTCCGTATCCCGGTCCGTGCCGAGCAATCGCCACATCTTTCCAATCGCGTCATGCAATTCCATTGACCAGATGAGCGGGCCGCCCCTGGTGTGCATTCTAACCGTTACAACGCCGTCTTCACGCCTGTCAATGATGAAATGTTCTTTGAACATCTCTTTTATTTCATCGAACGACGGCCATTTTACGTAACTCGTATTTGTTACCTTGTCTGCCATTTGAACCTCCGAAAAATAATTTTAATATGAGAAACCGATCCATTCGGACAGGTTTAGCGTAAAGTATAAAAACACAATTGTCCAATGCAAATATTCAAGTACAGTAATGACAAAAACGCATAAGCCGGGGCTTGTAAAAATCCGCTGCCGGATGGATGAACAAAATTAACCACAAGTTCAGGGAAAGGTAAAAAAGAGAATCTTATGAAGATCCAAGGGAGGCTTCCCCAAAGGCTGAAGTTTGGGAGAGCTTCCCTGTTCATTGACATGATTCCTGATAATTGCCAGGCTCCTAAGAATTATATGGAGGCAGTTTTGAAACCAACCGTGTTTTGAAACTGTCTCTTATGTCTAACAGTTGTTACTGTAATAAAAATTTTTCATTAGACATCCGTATTTCGGTATTTTACACTATTCCAGTACATTCAGTAGAGCTTTGCATAGAATCTATTAGCGCCAATTTACAAGCATGCTAATCCCCGCCTTGAGGCAGGGATAGTAAATATTCCGGATCCAAGGGGTTCGGGGGAAAAACATGGGGGCATAGACTATGAAAACAGATGAGAGGTTAAGGGCGTCGTCAGAACTTTTGTATGAGGGCGACAAAGCATTCAGCGTTACGACTATCAAAAACTACTGTGCCAGCTTTACGTCGACCTTTGCATGTCAAGGTTTGGCGTATACGATGTTCGCGAGTTTTCTGACTTTCGTGTATACGGAGTATCTCGGAATCGGCGCCGCAACCATAGGTACTGTAATGGCCATTGGCGTATTTGTTGATATGGCTACCGACGTAATCATGGGGGTTATCTGCGACCGTTTCCACACAAAATACGGAAAAGCAAAACATTGGTTCTTCTGGATGGCCTTTCCCGTGGCGGTTACCATTGGCCTTATGTGGATGGTTCCCGTTTCGGCATCCACCGCCCTGAAAATAATATGGGCGGTCGTTATCTACAATCTGTACTGTACCTTCCTTACAACGGTCCGGCTGCCCGCGTTTATGTTTCCGGCCATTGTAAGTGACAATTCAAAGGTCCGTATGATCGTTATCTGGATAGCCTCCTATGCGGTCAACATCGGCGCCACCATCACGGGTTGGATCATCACCCCCGTCGTTCAAGCCTTCGATACCGAACTTGCGGGATACCGTGCGCTGGCCTGGCTTCTGGCCGGCATCACCGTCGTGTTCATCATCCTGACGGGTACATTGTTAACGGAGAAGCGCAAGGGCGCCGATCTGGAACGCATTGAAGCGGAACGTAAGGCGATGAAGGGTACGGAAAAAAGCATAGGATTGATCGAGCAATTCGTCTCTCTCATCCGTAACAAATACTGGGTGGGCTACCAGGCGGCAGGGCTGTTTAATTCCCTGTCCCTCGGATTGACCATCGGTTCCATGGCGTATTTCGCCCAGTACATCCTGGGCGGTATGGATAAAATCGGTATGCTGATCACGGTTATGAATATTCCTATGATGGTGGCGCCGCTGTTCATCCTTGTGGCGGTAAAATTCTTCGACGGAAAGACCATCGCCGTGTTTTGCTGCGTGGGGGGCGCCATATTTTCGCTCCTCATGTGGGCATTCGGCGTGAATACAATGATCGTATTCATCGGCTTAATGGTAGCCCGCCAGAGCTTCGGTTCCTGTCTC
The DNA here is from genome assembly GCA_031278025.1 of Treponema sp. The sequence goes on along the minus strand of JAITLF010000122.1, from coordinate 4,560 downwards.
AACGGATCCCAGGCCGTACTTCTTACCCGCGCCATTGACTACGGCGAATGGAAGTTCGGTGTCAGGCAGGAAGGACTTGGTTCCTCCTTTGCGGGGGCCTTCCAAAAGATCACCATGGGCATCTCCAGCGCCGTCCTTGGTTTTGTACTCAGCGCGGCGGGTTATACCGGCGGCGGCGTTACCGAACAGGCTGCCGGAGCGATCAAATTTCTTTTTCTTGGCATGCCCGGCCTTTGCATGACTGTTGCCGCACTGATCTTCATATTCTCCACGATGAACAGTAAAAACTGGACGAAGATCCGGGAAGAATTGGATGCCCGCGCCATAAAGGATGCCGCAGACAGGGCCGCCAAGACCACGGTCGAATAGGGGCATACGGTGGAAACGTTGTTTCCGCCGGCCTCTGTTTTATACTTCAGAGATTTAGAGCATATTATACAGGAATTAAGAGAGGAACTATGAGTATGAATTATCCACATTTACTTTCTCCGCTTAAAATCGGACGAAAGGTTCTTAAAAACCGCATGGCCGCCGCAAACTACAAAAAACATTTTATCCAGGGACCCGAAACCTACCCGACCGAAAATGTCATCACCCACTTCATCAACAAGGCGCGTAACGGCGCGGCCATCGTCACCTTCCCCGGTATTGAATTCGATTCAAAGCGGCCCGTGGGTGAGCACTACATGCCGCCCTACGGCGTGGACGATCTTAAGCAGCAACACTACGTCTGTCAGGTGGCCGATGGGATACATCTCTACGGGTCCCTGTGTCTGGCGCCGCTGATGCTCGAACTGCCGATGTTCGGGCCCGGCGCCAGTATGGGACCTGATGGGAAGCCGGATTTTTACGATGTGTCCGACGGGGTCCCGTCCATGTATATCATGGGCGATCCGATCAGCGAGATGTTCGGCCAGCATTATTCCAAGCCCTTTACCAAAGAGATGATCCAACACTCCATCGACGTGGCCGCAGGGCAGGCCCTGATCCTGAAAGAATTGGGGATCGACGGGGTAATCGTGGGCAATACCCGGTTCCTCTCGCCCTTGACCAACAAGCGAACCGATGAATACGGCGGCAGTTTAGAGAACCGCATGCGTTACATCCTCTCCGTATGCCGGTCAATCAAGGACGCCTGCGGCAGGGGTTTTATTGTGGAAACCGATATTACCGTGCCGGAACCCCAGGAAGGCGGCTGGACCCTGGAGGATTCGGTTGAAGCCTGCAAAATGCTCGAAGGCTATGCCGACATCGTCAGCGTTGTGGGGGACGAAATTGACCCGCGCCACGTCACCCAGTTCGAGCCTGTCAGACCCTATCTGGAGGCTGCCGCTGCGGTCAAAGCGGCGCTTAAGGATCGGGAGAACCCGGTTATCATCCAGACCCTGGGAGGTTATCACGATCCCGATGTTAACGAGGAGATCATCGCCCAGGACAAGGCGGATATTATCTCCATGGCCCGGGCCTTTATCGCCGATCCCGAATACGGGAAAAAAATTTACGAAGGACGGATTGATGATATCGTTCCCTGCCTCCGCTGTAACAAGTGCCACCGGACCAGCAGAAAAGATCCCTGGATCGACGCATGCTCCGTTAATCCGGTCTGGAGTTATGAACACAAGATCGACCGTCTCTTTGATACCCCCAGGGGGATTAAAAAGGTCTGCGTCATTGGAGGCGGTCCTGCCGGTATGAAGGCCGCTATCCTGCTGAGGGAGCGGGGCCACGAGGTCACCCTTTACGAAAAGACGGACCGTCTTGGCGGACTGCTCAATTCGGCGGTGGGTGTTTCCTTCAAATGGCCCTTGAAAGACTACATGGATTACCTTATCCGGCAGACCTATAAACACGGCGTTAAGGTTGTGTTGAACACCGCGCCGGCCCCGGAGGAGCTTAAGGCGCAAAACTTTGACTATGTTATCGCCGCCCTGGGTTCCGAGCCCCTCATGCCGCCGATACCGGGCATCGATTCCCCCCATGTGATCAGCGCCGTAGACGCCTATCACAGCATGGACAAGATCGGGAAGAGGGCTGTCGTGATAGGCGGCGGGGAGATCGGCGTTGAGACCGGAATGCACCTGGCCGAACATGGACATCAGGTTACGGTCCTTGAAATGACCGGCGAACTCGCGTCCGATGCCACGCCCACTCATTACCGCAGTCTGTTCATCCGCGCATGGGAAAAACTGTCCGACAGCCTTTCCCTGCTTACCAACGCTACGGTCACGGCCATTACGCCGGAAGGCGTGGTGTATACCGACAAGGATAACAACAAACACCTTGTTCCGGCTGATACGGTGATTGTATCAACGGGTCTTAAATCCAGGACCGAAGAGGCGCTGCGCTATGTTGACTCAGGCGCCCGCTATTATATGCTGGGCGACTGTAAGGAGATAGCCAATGTGCTGCGTTTGAACCAGGGGGCGCTCGGAATTGCCGGCTTGATTTAATTGAAGGGAGATTATGGAGACAGCGCATAACAGCCAAGCCGCCCGATTATGGAACGGCAGTTTTATACTGGTATTTATTTTTTCGATCCTATGCCAGATAAATATGGGAATGTCCAACATCGTACTGCCGCTTTTTGTAATCAATGGTCTCGGATACAGCAATGCCCAAAGCGGTCTTTTGGGTACCATGTTTACCATAGCGAGTATGGCCTGCCGTTTTTTTGCCGGGAACATGACCGACAGATACGGACGGCGATTGATCATGATCATCGGCGCCCTCTTCATCGGCATGGCGCTCCTTGCCCTTGGATTTTCTTCGTCCTTTGCAATCATACTGATCTTTAAGTTTATGCAGGGCATCGGACATTCCCTCAATTCCACGGCCTCCAACGCCGCGGCGGCGGACGTACTTCCCAAGGAACGCCTGGGAGAAGGCATCGGTTATTACGGCCTAAACGCCACGCTGACGGGCGCGGTGGCCCCTTCCCTGGCTCTCGTCCTGATGGGCATCGCAATTTCCGGCGGACAGACGCAGAATTACCGGCTGCCGCTGCTGGCCGCGGGAGGGATTGGCCTGCTGGCGGCGGCGCTTGCGGTGATGCTCGGCTATAAACACGGTCTTGCGAAAGCCGTACCGAAAAGCACAGGAAAATTTGATATTCACCATTATATCGAAAGACGGGGACTGCGTCCCGCCATCCTTCAGGCATTCCAGTCGATGTCCCTGGGGGCCGCGGTTTTTATGATCGTCTTCGCTAACGCCAGGGGTTTTAAAAGCATCGGGATATATTATTTGCTTTCAGCCGGCTGTACGCTGATTACCCGTATCCTGATCGGGAAAAAGATAGACCGGGTAAAACCGGTTCGCGTTGTCATGCCGCCGCTCATCCTTATCATCATGAGTTATGTTTATCTTGCGCTCACCCTCAGTGAGACGGCCTTTATTGTCAACGGCGTCATCGGGGGGATATTCAACGCCATATCGGCGCCAGCCTTTAATTCCCTGTGCTTAAAACTTTCACCCGCAAACCGCAGCGGCGCCGCGAGCGCCACCTATTGGCTCTGTTTTGATGTGGGTATGGCATTCGGCCAGATTTTTTTCGGACTTCTTATCGACGTGGGCGGTTTCTTCCTGTGTTTCATCAGCGCCGCCGGATTTATGGCGGTATTTACCGTAATAGCGGCAGTATTTCTGCGTCCGCTAAAACCGATAGCTGAAATCGTAAGCCCCGACGGGTAGTTTCGGAAAAAAATTGATTCCTGCGGGTCCATTCTCCGCCGTTCAGGAGGAAGAGGATCGGTTGACAAGTTGATCCCCGCCCTGGAGCGGAGATAATAAATATTCAGAATCCAAAGGGTTCAATAAGGAAAGGAGAAGTCTATGGCTATTCTTAACAGTATCCCCGGATCAGGGATTCTCATGATCCTCAGTATCGTTGTTTTTATTATCCTTTGTTATAAGGGTATTCACACCGGCATTGCCGCCATCGTCGCGGCGATTATCATGGGCCTGGGTACCCAAGACGGAGTTATCACAAGTGTTTTTAATACCTTTGCCGGTGGCGTGGGTACCCTGGTAAGCACCATGTTCTCCCTATTCACCGCCGCGGGACTTCTGGGTTACCTGATGCAGGAAACCGGCGCGTCCATGTCCATTGGGCGGCAGTTTGTTAAATGGCTCGGTGTAGACCGGGCGCCGTATATCCTGGCCCTTACTACCACGGTTCTGCTGGTGGCCGGGGTGGGTACCTATGTCTTTGTCATGGTGGTTCTTGCCGCCGCCTTGATGGAGGCGGCTAACCTTCCCCGCCGTATCGGTCTTATCTCCTGCCTGGGGATTGCTCCGGCAATTTCTTTTTGTATGCCGGTTCCAAACGTGCCCAATTCGCTTCCCGCCATATTCCTTAACACCTCCCCCTTTGGCGCGCCGGCCCTGTCCGTTTCTACCGGGCTCGTGGGGATCATCCTCTTTTTGCTGTACCTCCGGCTGCTGATAAAACAGGCGCGGAAGAAAAATCTCGGCTGGGACGGCCCCCGAACAAGTCCGGAACCTGGCGGCGGATTAGAAGCGATGGGGGGGGGGGGGGGGGGGGGGGGGGGGGGGGGGGGG
>JAITLF010000117.1 GCA_031278025.1 Treponema sp. | reverse complement strand
AAAAAGGGCGAGGGGATACCCCCGGAAAATTTTCCGGGGGTATCCCCTCGCCCTTTTTATGGGGGGTCCGGGGGGTTCGAAACCCCCCGGCGGGGCGGCGGGGCGGAGCCCCGCGAGGTTCGGGGGCGCCGCCCCGGCCCTACTTCGCTGGTTTAGACCCGATCAATGTACAGCTGAGGCTGCATTGATACCGTTCGGCGCTTTCGGGGTTGACGACTTTATCCGAGGCGAAAAATCCCACCGACCCGGTGGAAAAGTCTTTTGCCTGGGCGTAAAGGGTTGACCAAACTTTACCATTGCTGTCTTTAACGGTAAGTTCAAGAAATTTGGGGGCTTTGGCATCACGTTTTGCTGGTTCCGGCATATAAACTCCTGTAACGTTTTATTTGCGGCCTTTCCCCGACCCGGCGGTCAAGGCGGCGGCTTTAGCATCAACTGTATCAAGTATGGCGAAAAGTCTGTCTTTTTCAATCAAATCTATGAGCCGGGCTTCGGTGTAGCGCTTCGCTTCTTCGGTAATGGTTCCCACGGTCATGCAAACGCCCTTGCCGGCCTTGAATTCCTTCAAATGCCCATGGAAATCCCGCAGGATAAGCTCCCCCACCGCGCCCTGGGAGCGGATAAACCGGAACATCACCACGTCCGACCATTTGGGGGTGTCCACTTCCGCCAGAATATCCGCCCATTCGTCCTTGTTAATCGAGATATTGGAAATTTTGACTTTTGCCCTGGGAAAAAACGTCATGACGATCTTCCTGCAAAGGGCCACAAAGTCGGAAGAAGGGGCTATCAGGAAAATCTGAAGGTTCTTATTCGCGTTAAGTTCCTGGTATTTTTCCACAAGGATGGCTACATCTTTATAGGCGGGATTGGCGAGTTGTATTTCCCGCAGATAGTTCAGGGCCTTGCCGATTTCGCTTTTTTTGAGGCAGGCGATGGCCAGTTTATATTTGATTTCCAGGGCCGCCTCTGGTTTGACGCTCTGATGCTTCAAGGCGATCTCAAAATCTTCTATCGCCGCATCGTACTGGTGGCGTTCCATGTTGATGGTTCCGCACATAAGGCACGCGCTGGGTCCCATCTCCGGGTCCGGCCTCAGGTGGCTGAATATTTTTGCAGCCTGATCGGTCTGATTTGCTTCCATGTAACATTCGCCCAGGGTATACAGGGATTCTTTGTCGTCCGGCGCCACTTCCATGGCCTTACGGATAAACGACATGGCTTCCTTGTACTTCTTTATTTTGAAGAGCGAATGTCCCAGGTAACGGAGGGTGGGCGCATGATCGGGGTGCTGCGCGTGGATGTGTTGAAGTATGGGAATAGCCCTATCATAATTACCCCGCCGGAATTCCAGAACCCCCAGGTTGTAGTTCACTTCAAAATCATCCTGGTTACGCGCCCTGGCTCCCGCCAGGCCCTTATAGGCTTCCTCAAAAAGCCCCAGCTTCATTGCGGAAAGGCCATAGCGCCTGTACGCCTCGTAACTGTTTTCCCCTGTTTCGAGCAGCGTTTTATAGGTCTTATAGGCCTTGTCCCAGGATTGTTCTTCAAAATAAACATCCCCTGCCATCAGAAGCCCCTGGGGGTCCTTGGGATTTTGGGCCAGCCGTCTTTGGGCCGTCAATAAAAGAGCGTCCTTCCCTTTATTCCGCTTCAAACCCTTTAAACCACCCGTGCGGCCCTGGATAAACATCCATGCTATAATCCCCAACGCGAGAATACTCGTAACAGCTAAAATAGGAACCAGACTACTCATGATTTTAATTATCGAAAAAAATAACAGTTTCTTGAGCCTATTCCAAAACTTACGGGCTGAAACCGTCTCTTTACGGGAAAACGCGGGCATTTTTAGTGCATTGACAAACCCGTGATCCCTGTCTAGAGTTTTACGAAACGGAAAAAAGGACGAGGGCATTTATTCTAAGGCGGAGGTTGCCTGATGGTTTCTACTATTGGCATAAAACTTGCAGATGGAAAATTCTATTCAATACTCGAAGAAAATTCCAATGTTAAAAGGCGGCTAATCCTTACCACGGTTCATAATACTCAGCAGAGTATGCGGATCGATCTTTACCAGAGTTTTACCCGGTCTATGGCCGATGCCCGCTATATCGGCAGTATCGTGGTAGAAGATATTAAGGCGAGACCCAGAGGGGAGCCCTCGATAGAACTTATCATAACATCCAATGCCGATGGCGAACTTACGGCGGAAGCTACGGATTTAGATGGGGACGTCAATACTGCGGAGCGTCTGCAGATGAACGTATCCCTTAAGTCCCTGGAAAACGGTGAACCGGAACAACTGGCCGGCTTCGACCTTGATTTCTCTAAGCCTCCTCCTGTGGGGCTTTATGAAAAAGTCTCTTCCAGGCAGGAAAAAGAGGGCCGCCATGAATTGTTCCCGCTTCTTGCCATCATCGCCGGGGTTCTGATCTTTGTGCTGGGGTTCTGCCTGTGGTTTTTCGTTTTCCGCGGCTATGGCAAAAAAACCACCGGGGAACTGATTATCGCCGCGCCGCAAAATCAGGCCCAATCCGCTCCCGAACCCCCGGCCCCGGAGGAAGCGGACGTTTCCCTGTCTTCCGCTCCCGAACCCCCAGCCCCGGAGGAAACGGACGTTTCCGTGTCTTCCGCTCCCGAACCTCCAGCCCCGGAGGAAACGGGCGTTTCCGTGTCTTCCTCTCCCGAACCCCCGGCCCCGGAGGAAACGGGCGGATCCCAACGGTCTTCGGTACCTGTAATAGAAGCTCCGGCCCCCCTGCCGCCGGAGACTACGGCATCGGAAGCTCAGGAGGTTCCTCAAAGAAGAAGACGGAATCCTCCGGTGGCTTCTTATAAAGTTCCTACAACCATTCCCCGGGGAGGCCATCCCTATCAAGTACGGTGGGGGGATACTCTTTGGGATATTTCGGAGGCTTTCTATCGCAACCCCTGGCTCTATCCCCGCATCGCTCGGTTTAACGCTATTCGGAACCCGGATCTCATTGTCGCGGGAAAAACTATCCGTATTCCAGCAAAGAATTAAGGTTACTTCCGTCTTTCTTGCCATCTCCTTCCTCCCCGGTTTATCTGCCTGCCAAAGCCGGGATGTTTTGGGTATACGCGCGGCTCAAGCCGTTCGCCGCATTTCGGAAGGAAACCTTGAATTTATCCGCCATGCCCAGCCTTCCCGTTTGGGTGAACTTCTCTCCCTTCACAACGGGGCGGCTTTCTACGCGGGACTCCTGGCGGAAGAACTGGCGGCCGCTTTCCAGGCCGAATCCGCCAAAGAACCCGGTTCCGGCAAGGCCGGGATACCGGCGGTCAACGCCGCGGCAAACGCCAGAATCGCGGAGGCCCTCTACACGGTTTCCCTGGAAAGCCCCTCCCCCCTCGTCCGGGAAGCGGCGGTTCAAAAGCTCGTCCCCCTTGTTCTGGACGCCGGGGGCAAAGACACGGCCCGGCGTCTGGCTCTGAACACCCGAACCGGGAGTGGAACCGGGTTCTCCTGGAAGGAGTTCTTTACCCTGACGGACGCCCTGCCCCAGGCAGTCTCCCCGCCGGACAAGGCCGGGGGCGAAAGGAACAAGGCGGTCCGGGATTTAGCCGCTTTTTTTCTGTCCGCCCCAACGGACGAGTCCTACCGCCGGGGGTGGGCGGCCATTGATCCGGGGTTCTTTACCGAGGCGGAAAGCGCCGCCGTTACCGGGCGTCTTGCGGTATTCCGTTTGTCTTTTGCCGGCGCCCTCGCCTCTTTCCGGAAAACCCTGGAGCAGGACGAAACCCTCTTCTTCCGGTATCCGGCCCTGTTGAACGACCTGGGCAGGGCCTTTCAGTTCACCTCCGCAGTGTCCGAGGGGTCCGCCCTGTTCCGAAACTGGGAAAAGCGGCTTTCCAGCGGGATGATACGGGACGCCGCGCCCGAAACCCGGTACCTCCTCCCGTACTTCGCGGGCCGCATGGAACGCCGCCTGGGACGTTCCGGGGAAGCGGTGGAGAGCTTTACCCGCGCCCTGACCGCCGCCCCCGATCCGGTTCAGGAGGACGCCTGCATGTGGTATATTCTGGACATTACCCAGTCCGCGAACCCCGAATCCGTCCTTCCCTTGCTTAAAACCTACCTGCCCCGCTGGCATTCGCCTTCTTATTTTGAGGACATCCTGGAACGCCAGGCCAGGTACTTCACGGCAGAGGGCCGGTGGGATGCCCTGCTCGAAGTGTACTCCCTCTTTCCACCGGAACCCGGCTGGGCGGCTCGTGGGCAGTACGCCTACATTCTGGGCCGGGCGGTCTCCCTGGGCTTCCTCGACACGGGATCAGTGCCGGCAAACGTACTTCAACTGCCCCAAGAGGACATACCCGGCGCGCTTGCGGAACCGGCGGCGGAGTTTTTCCGGGCCGCACGGGAAGAACCGGCGGCATCCTTTTATTACCGCGCTCTGGCGGGCCTGGCGGGCCGTCTTTCAGACGCCTCCCCGCTTGTTTTCCCGGAAGAACAGACTGAGGGACCCGCCCAGCGGAGAAAGGCCGCCGGGGTCCCGCCGAACCCGGAACGTTTCCCCCACCCGGACGCCATGGAATTCCTGCTGGGCTTTTTCCTCTACGGCGCGGCGGATCATATCGATCCCTATCTGCAAAACCTCCAGGAAGATCTCTCGGCAGATGAGATCAGGGCCTTGGCCGAAGCCTTTTACGAAGCGGAACGCTGGAACGAAGCTATACGCCTTATGACGCTCTGCAAGAGCCGGGAAGGGTACCGGCTTACCCGGCGGGACCTGGAACTTAGTTTTCCCCGGCCCTTCCGGGATTTGACGGAAACCTACGCGCAGGAAACCGCAATCCCCGCGCCGCTTCTTTACGGGCTTATCCGTACGGAGAGCGCATTTGACCCGGCCATCCATTCACGGGCCGGGGCGGTGGGACTTACCCAGCTTATGGCCGCCACCGCCCTGGAGACGGCGGCCCGCCTGGGCCGGCGGGGAGGACCGCAATACGCCGGAAACGGAGAAATAGACTTGAAGGAGCCGGAGATCAACATACACCTGGGAGCCGTCTATCTGCGGTACCTCATGGACACCCTGAAAAATCCCATGACCGCGATTCTATCTTACAATGGCGGCATGGGAAGGGTGCGGCGCTGGCGAGCGGCATCTGAAAGCCGGCTTCCGGACGACCTCTTCCTGGAAACGATAGAAATACCCGAAACCCGTAACTATGGACGCAAGGTCTTTGGCGCATCGGCGGTATACGGATATTTGTATTATGGTATACCGATGGAAGCGGCAATTACCGATATTATTAAATAGCGGTTACTGTCCCATCGAACCGGAGGTTCGTAAACCGGAGGTTCGCACCCGTACATGAGCGCGCCGTCAATTAGTTTTGGGACAGGCTCAGTGGACTATCTTTATTCGGAGGGGTTCCGTTCGTGTTTCTAAAATCCTTCTCTATCCGGCAGGACCATACGTATCGCCTCGGCTCTATTCTGGGGGCTGTGGGACTGGCCCTTATCGGTATTTTCCTGGGATTTTGCATAACCACGTCCCTGTTCGATTTACCCTTCTTTTTTCCGGGTCCCGGCGACTTTTTCATCGGCGCGTATGGGATTCTGGCCTTCATGATCCCAGCCTACTTTTTGGTCGCAGCCCTTATCCTGGTCGATCCTGTCTACCGCCCGGACAGGATCTTCATCCTCAGCGCTACGGTCTTTCCCTTTTTGACGCTTGCGGTGGGCCTCGCTATTTTCCGGGATTATGCCAGTCATGCGGAACGTTTCCGCTTCATGGCCCTGTTGGGGAAAGTCGGTTTTACTCTCGGTATCCTCCTCCTTACCTTCCTGGAGATCGCCGTCATCCGGGCCCTGTCCATCCTGCTCTTTCCCCTAACGCCAAAATCCTCAGGCGCGAACACTGCCGCCGCTTCCGGCTTTACGAGGCGGACCTTCGCCATGCTTGAGCCGCCTCCGTCAAGAACCAGGAGGGTCTACACCGAAGCCGCCGCGAAAGGAGGCGGGGTAGATAAGCATGAATCCCCCCCTCAGACGCTCAGGCAAAAGCGGCTCCAAACCCCCGTGCCGCATACGGAAGTGCCAAGACCCTCAACATGGTACGACAGTCCAGGGTCGTACGACAGCCCGGCGTCGTCCGACAGCCCGGCGTCGTCCGACATCTCCCTGGTTTCACGCAAACCGGCTAAAAACGATCCCCCAGAGAAGGGTAAACCGGAGAACCCCGTCAAAGCCCTGGAAATCAGGCGTATCACCGCAGACCGGGACTTGGCGGTGTTGCCGGCGGCGCTCCTGGCGGCAGCACCGGTGCTACCGCCGAAAAAAGCCGGAAGCCCGAAAAAATCGCGCCGGGCCGTACAAGTTACGGAGGATGCGGGAGTGGTAGAAGACCGGAAAGACGCCCCAGGCCGCGCCGAAGTTCACGCCCAGGTCAATGCCGGTTTCCCGGACATGTATGATTTCGCGGATATTGAAGAGCTGCCGGATAGCGGGGATTTTCCGGACGCCCAGGAGTTTGCGGACCCCGATTCGAGGGAAGCCGGCGCTATTCCCCCGGAGAAGGATGAAGAAAATGAAAATGATTTTGACGTTCCCGAAGCCGGTGAACGCGGCGGGGATGAACTGCCGCTCCCTCCCCGCCCCTCCGCCCCGGCAGACATGCCCGTTACAGACGCCGATACCACCGGTACGCCGGTTCCCGCCGGGGGAAAGAAACCCGGAGGAACCGGCGTACGTAAGACGGCCAGGCCCAAAACCTACCACGTCCCCGTGGACGGCATCCTGAACCAGTATCAGGATGGCCAGTACTGGATCATCGACCAGCCGACCCGGGACGCGGCGATCATCTTACAGAGAACCCTGGAGGAATTCAGCATACAGGCGGAAGTAACGGGCATCAGGAAGGGGCCGGTAATCACCATGATCGAGATACTCCCGGCCCCTGGGGTTAAACTTTCCAAAATCGTCAACCTGCAGGATAACATCGCCCTCCGGCTTGCGGCTTCCTCCGTGCGCATTGTGGCGCCCATACCGGGGAAACACGCCGTGGGGATAGAGGTGCCGAACAGAAAGCGGAACATTGTTTCTTTCCGGGAAATTATCGATGGGGAACTGCGGAACAATGCCATGAGGGACGGCAAGAAGGATGGCCGGGGACCGGAAATCCCCGTGGTCCTGGGGAAGGACATCACCGGGGAAGCCCAGACCGTCGATCTGGTTCAAATGCCCCACCTCCTCATCGCCGGGGCTACCGGTTCGGGAAAGTCGGTTTGTGTCAACACCATGATCCTCTCGATCCTTTACCAGCGCGCCCCGGCGGAATGCCGCCTTATCCTTATAGACCCGAAAATCGTAGAACTTAAGCTCTACAATGATGTGCCGCATCTCCTTACCCCGGTGATAACCGAACCCAAACGGGCGTTCCAGGCGTTGCAATACTGCCTCTGCGAGATGGAACGCCGGTATGCCTGCCTGGATTCTATGGGGGTCCGGGACATCAAGAGCTACAACCGGCGCATACGGGAACGGAATATCGCGGCGGAACATATACCCTACATCGTGGTGGTCATAGACGAATTTGCGGACCTCATGGCGACCACCGGCAAGGAACTGGAATCCACCGTGGCGCGCCTGGCGGCAATGAGCCGCGCCGTGGGGATACACCTTGTTCTGGCAACCCAGCGCCCGTCTATTGACGTCATCACCGGCCTTATCAAAGCCAATATCCCAAGCCGCATCGCCTTTATGGTGGCCAGCAAGATGGACAGCCGCATCATCATTGATATGGTTGGGGCGGAAAAGCTCCTGGGCAAAGGCGACATGCTCTATGCCGGCGTGGTGGATCCCTTCCCTATTCGTATGCAGGGCGCGTTTGTTTCCGAAGAAGAGGTGGAGCGGGTGGTGGACTACGTTAAAACCCTGGGGCAGCCTGACTACATTGACGACGAGATTTTCTTTGATGAGGATGACGATGAGGCCCCCGCCCTCTTTGCGGAAGGCGAAGACCCCCTCTACGACAAGGCGCTGGAAATCGTGGTGCAGCAAGGCAAGGCCAGCGCCAGTTACATACAGCGGCGCCTCAAGATAGGGTACAACCGGGCCGCCCGGCTTGTGGAAGAAATGGAAACCCACGGCGTGGTAGGCCCCGCCCAGGGGTCCAAGCCCAGGGAATTGCTTAGAGGGGTATAACGCGGCGCGTATTCTCCTCCGGGAGCCGTTTGTTCTGCTCAGAGACGAACCCGTTCTGTTCAGAACCCCGATTGTTCTGTTCAGAACCGAACAATTGGCGTTCCCCAGTTACGCTGGGGCGCGCAATGACCTAGCCGTTGCGGAGGCGGGGAGGTAAGCCCCAAAAACTATTAACCCTGTTTCTATCTCTTTGCTATATAAAGACTTACGTTAAAGGCATATACGGGCCTCTTAAAACAGGTCAAGTAAATGTCAACTTGGAGGCAAAGAGATGAACGATTACCACGTGTTCAGGAATCAGCGGGTAAAGAACGGCAGGGTTATCCACAAATGGTATTACTACTTTGTGGTGAACGGAAAACAGGTGCAGAAGGTTTGTAAAGGTTGCCAGACGAAAAATGAAGCCTTCGCCTTCGT
>JAITLF010000092.1 GCA_031278025.1 Treponema sp. | reverse complement strand
AGCAGTCCCTTTCCTTCCCTGCAAACAATTCTTTTTTTTGCTCCCCTTTCCCCTACTGTTAATTCTGAAAGTCTTGTCCATGGGACCTTCATGCTTGATAATCTCTCTAAGGCCAGCTGGGCAGTTTCAAAGATACTTGAAGCCGAGACCCGCACAGCCCGGAGGGCAGAACTTGCCAGGGAATTCAAAACACGAATTGATGCCTGGCTCGAATCCGCCAATCTTCAGGACAATGAATCAATAGCCTATCTGTCTATCCTTCTGGAACCCTATGTTAAAGATGAAGTTTCCAAACTCCATAAATCCAGAACCCTTAGCCTGCCTACCGGCATGGCGTCCCTCCGAAAGCTCCCTGACCGCCTGGAAATAACCAATGGCGATGAAGCCCTAGCCTATTGTGAAAGCGAACACCCGGAAGCCGTTATCATCAAGAAGGAACTTGATAAATCCATCCTCAAAGACCTGATCCTCAAGCAGGCCGAGCCTATCCCCGGCGTAGACGCCGAACTTGGTACGGACAAACTCTATGTAAAGCCCCACAAACTGAAGGAAACATTATGAAATTTCTCAATTCCGTCCTTATTGAAGGCACGATTGCCGATGAACCCAATGTCCTTATCGGAACCACCGTTGTCCGGTGTACATTCTTTATCAATTCCGGTACAGATGCCCGTTCAATCCCTATCGTCTCCTATGGCGTACTCGTAAGAAAAAACCATGACCTGCTCCATAAAGGCCGTACTGTCCGAATCATCGGAAAGATCAATCGCAAAACGGACAAACGTTCTCACTCGAATACGTCCGGCCTTCATATCGTAGCGGAACACATGGAATTCCGCCCCCAAACCTGTAAGGAGGCATCCCATGTCTGATCTGTTTGGCCCCGTTATTTATTCCTATTCCCGTTCTCAAGCCCTGGCAGACGGTATCCTTATCGACATTTCGGATATAGCCAGGGAAGCAGGTTTCCGCTGACCTGTAGCAGTTTCCGCCCATCTCTGCCATGATGTCCTTAACCCCGGCCATTCCCTGGCAGCCCAGGGCCAATCGCTGGAAGGCTGGATATGGGATATGCTTAATGTCCTTCGGCTGGCTATTAAATCCAGCCCAGACACTTCCCGGTTGACCCTTTCTCCCCTGTTTGTCATGGTTTCAGACGGGCCGCCTATTCCCATAACTCTTATTGCAACAGTCGGCCCCGGAGATCAGGGAGAACCGGTCCTTGCTATCTTTCTACCGGAAGATGACTAAAGTCTCAGCTATCTTCCTTTCCTTGGCATCATTCTTTCTTTCGAATCAACAGCCTTAAAGTTATAAAGCGGCCTCAGACGTTTATCTACTTCGACTGTTTCCCCGATATAATCCAGTATATCCCGCGCCCTCTTGTAGGCCATAGGGCTTTCTTCCAATGTATCCTTGCAGATGACGCTGGACCAAATCCCCCGCATCTCCTTCCGGTACTCGTCAAGGGAGAGGCCGCGCGCATCGGTGCGGGCTTTTTTCCTTCCGGAGCCATGCGGGGCGGAGTTGTTCCATGCGGCGTTTCCCCTGCCCCGGCCAATAACGGCGCCTTCAGCCATTGAGAACGGGATTACCACAAGCTCGTTTTCCTTCGCGGAAATGGCGCCTTTACGGATTACTGAAGCGTCACTATCAATATAGTTATGGGCGCAATCAATGTATTCCGATTTCCAAAAGTCCGCTTTGAAAAATCCGGCTATTGTTTTTGCCATAAGCGCACGGTTGACCTGGGCATAATGCTGGACGATATGAATATCCAGAAGATAATCCGCGGCGGAATTTCCCGAAAGATATTTGATAGGGCTTTCCGCACCGGTTTCCCGCAGGGCGAGTATCTCATGGTACTCTGCCGTGTGAGCGCCCAATATCCGTGAACCCGAATGGATCAACAGCCAGCGGTTGTGGTTTTCATCAATGTCAATCTCAATGAAGTGATTCCCCCCGCCAAGAGTGCCGAGGGAGGCAAAGACCCGTTCAGGGCTGTGCCCCTGCTTTTCGCAGAGTTTTCTAATGGCGTTCTTGAATCGTCCCGCATCGGCCCATTCCGGCGAATCATTTCTCCGCGCGGTAAAGGCGTTTATCTCATCCAGGTTTTCATGAAGTGCGGTTCGCACACTCTGGCCCGACGGCACATTTTTGCGGATAAAAGCGTCCAGTTTATCAAAACGCAGATTCCCCCGCCCCAGGCTGCAGGCGCATACGCCGCACCCAATATCCAGCCCGATGACCGAAGGAATGACAAGTGATCCATACGTCGCGGTCCAGCCTATCACGGTACTTTTGCCCAGATGAACATCGGGCATTACCCTTACCGTGGTATCGGCAAAGGCGGGATGATCAAGATACTGCCGGATTTTGTTTTCACAGGTTGATTCAAGGGCCTTTGCATAAACAAGGGCTTCGTTATGCTTTCCCTTTACGCTTATTGGTTTTACCGTCAATTCAGTCATTCTGTTTTGCTCCATTTGAAAAAGAACCCCGCCCCATTCGGGGATCAACGGAGTGCGGGGATTGGTTGATCCGTATTAATTTCATGGTTTCCCCATCGTATACACGGATGGGGTTTCCCCGTTCAAGTTCCCAATGGCTGTGCCGCAGTGCGGACCGGGACTGCCGATCTTTATCCGCCTGTTCCTCACCCAACAGAGCGGCAAGCCGGGCAAGGGCAAGATGTTTGTTCAATAATTGTGATCGTTCCCCGCGGGCAACAGCGCTTTTCCCGGTGGGGATATGAATCGCCCTGACGGCGGTTTCCGTTTTATTGACATATTGACCTCCGGGGCCGCCCGCCCTCGCCGTTTCAAAGCTCACATCGGCGGGGGAAAAGACTTTCCCCGGTTCCGGTTCCCGATACGGGCTAACCGAGACAAACCAGTTTTTCCGTTTATGGTGGGGACGGTAACTGCTCCGCCATACCCACTGGATTATCCCAATCCACGATTCCGCAAAGACTTCCAGGCCCCTGCCTTCCATGGCTGCCAGCGCCGAACGTATATTCCCCTTTACCGGGGAAGGCTCCGTTTCAATAACCCGAACGGCAATATCCGCGTCCTTATGGTTCTGTGCCTCCCCAACAAGAGCCTGCAATGTGAGGGCGGCGGCATGGGCGCATTCTTCAGGGCCGTTCCCCGCCGAAATACTTAACCAAATTGTATCCAAAAATAACTCCGGACATAATTCTATCCCCGCCGCAAGATATTTCGTAAAACACGGAAACACCGGTGCGGGCAGAAATAGAGACTACAACCGTTTTTATGGAAAAAACGGTCTATGCTACAAGAGCCTTTGGAAATTGGTAAAAACGGTGAATGAGGTTGTTCCAAAACTGAAGTTTTGGGAAAACCTCAATGGTGAATAATTGACGTTTACCAGGAACCGGAGGCCCTAACCTTCTGATTGGGTTTTGTGGTTATTGTCCGTACTGTCATATAGCGCCTCCTCAAATTAAGATGTGTTATGTATACCCTGTCAAAGACATTCTTGTCAAGATGATGAGGTGCGGAAAAGCTGATAAACCGCCGCGGGGACATACCCTTAACGGCCCGGAAAGCGTCCCTTTTCTGATAGAGAATTGGCGTAATCCAGGCTAAAAAGGCCCGGCGGAGAACCTTTTTTCAGGTCTCCGGGGGCCGTCATACTGGCTGGGGATGGCTTCGGTTTTCATGTTCGGGGATTCTCCGCCGAGAGGAGGAGGAGGCCGAGAGGATGAGGCAATGCGCTGCGGAAAGACGGCGGCGGACCTTCCGTCGAAGGCGCCGTTGCATTTGACCGGGTCCCGGAACCGGTGTATAGTGGAGGGGGGGTACGATATGAATACCGGAACGGTACCTGAACGAAGCGTTGCGCCGTCCGCCCTGCGGCCCGTCTCCATGGAACGGGTGGAGGAGACCCGCCGGGCCATCCTGGACACGGTCTGCGCCAGGAACCTGACCCACGAGCAGAAGGTGACGGCCCTGGAACGGCTGGCCGAATCCCTCATCGAGGTGCTGGACCTGCCTCCCGGTTATACGGAGCTGAAAGAGGCGGGGGTCATCTGCGATCTGGGGGAATCGAACTGTCCTCCCCGCCCCCGGTACATCGTGCCGGACTACGGGCGGCTCTTTGCCGGAGGTTGCCGCTTCCTGGACCTGGGGCCCCCGGCGGACCTTGACGGGGCCCTGAACGTCCTTTCCATCTTCATCCGCCATGTCCCCTCGGTGACCAACTTCCCCGTCTTCATCGGCTTCCTTGACCGGCTCCTCGAACCCTTTGTGGTGAGGGAAACCCGGGAGGCGGCGAAGAAGAAGATCGCCCTCTTCCTCCGCTATGTGGACCGCACGGTCACCGACGCCTTCTGCCACGCGGACATCGGCCCCGGGGATACCCTGGCGGGGCGGCTCATCCTGGAATGTGAGCGGGAGGAGCCCAAAAGCGTGCCCAACATGAGTTTCCTCTACGATACGGAGAAGACGCCGGAGGAGTTTGCCCTGCTGGCGGCGAAGACCGCCCTGGGGAGCGCCAAGCCGGGTTTCGCCAACCACCGGATGTTCCTGGGGGAGCTGGGGGAGGGCTACGCGGTGGCAAGCTGCTACAACGGCCTCCTTGAGGGGGGCGGCTCCTGGACCCTGATGCGGCTCAGGCTCGGCCACCTGGCGGCCACGGCGGAAAGCCTGGCAGATTTCTGGCCCAGGCTCCGGTACGCGGCGGAAGTCATGATGGCCTGTATGGACGCCCGGATCGCCTTCATGGCGGAACGGTCGGGGTTCTTCGAGTCCAATTTCCTCTCCCTGGAGGGCTTTATCCGCCGGGACCGTTTTACCGCCATGTTCGGCCTCGTGGGGCTGGCGGAGTGCGTAAACATCCTCCTTGAGAAGGAAGGGGAAAACCGGGACGGCCCCTGGCGTTTCGGCCACGGCGCCGGGGCGGAACAGCTTGGGGTGCGGATCATGGACGTGCTGGACGCGCTGGTCAAGGCCCATCACAACCCTTACTGCGCCGCCACGGGGGGGCATTTCCTCCTCCACGGCCAGGTGGGTATCGACACGGATACCGGCGAAAGCCCCGCCACCCGGATTCCCGTCGGCGAGGAACCGGAGGAGCTTTCGGATCACATGAACCACTGCGGCCGTTTTCATCCCTACTTTCCGTCGGGGACCGGAGAGGTCTTTGTGGTGGAATCCACCGCCTCCCGGAACCCCGCCTTCCTCCTCGACATGGTGAAGGGGGGCTTTGCCGCGGGGGGGCGGTACTTTTCCCTCCACTCAAGCGATTCCGACGTGATCCGGGTGACCGGCTATCTGGTGAAGCGGTCGGAGATGGAAAAACTGGCCGCCGGCAACAATGTGCTGCAGAACACCACCGCCTTTGGCCTGGGGGCCGTGCGGAACTCGCGGGTCCTGGAGCGGAAACGGCGGTGAGGGACGGCGCCCCGGCGGAACCGGCGGCCGGGCCGGGGCATTGTTCCGCCCCGGTAAACAGGATCCTCCGTTCCAGCATCGTCGACGGGCCGGGAAACCGGGCGGCGGTGTTCCTTCAGGGTTGCAACTTTCACTGCCCCTATTGCCACAACCCCGAAACCATCGCCCTCTGCGATTCCTGCGGCCTCTGTGTGGGGCGTTGCCCCGCGGGGGCCCTGCGGATGGAGGCCGGCGCGGCATGCGGCGCATTGCGCTGGGACCCTTCCCGCTGTACCCTCTGCGACGGCTGCGTCAGGGCCTGCCCCCGTTTCTCCAGCCCCCGGGTCCGTACCATGACGGCAACGGAGGTGATGGCGGAGATCGCCCCCTCCCTTCCCTACATCCGGGGGATCACCGTGTCCGGGGGGGAATGTACCCTGTACCCCGGCTTTCTGCGGGAACTGGGCGCCCTGGCCGGGGAACGGGGCCTGAGTTTCTTTATCGACACCAACGGCAGCTACGATTTTTCCGCCGATCCCGTCCTGCTGGATCGCTGCGGCGGGATCATGCCGGATATCAAGGCGGACCCGGACAGGGAAGACGAATACCGGCGGGTCACCGGGGCGGCGGCCTTCGACCTCCTGGACCGGGTCCTGTTCCTGGGCCGGCGGGGAAAACTCTACGAGGTCCGTACCGTGGTCAGCCCCGGTCTCTTTGATGCCGCCGCGCTGGTGGAAAAGGTCTGCCGCCGCCTTGCGGGTATCCGGGGGCTGCGGTACCGGCTGATCCGCTACCGGCCGGCGGGGGTGAGGCCGGAGGCCGCTGCCGGCCTTGCGGCGCCGGACGACGCCCTGATGGCGGAGCTTGCGAAGATCGCCGTTGCCGCGGGGCTGGAGGCGGTGGTGGCGTGAAGGAGGTTCCATGAAGGCAGCGGTCATCGGCGGCGCCAATGTGGATATTCTGGGCCGTTCAATCCGGGCCCTGCGGCGGGAAGATTCCAATCCCGCCCGCCTTTCCACAAACTGCGGCGGGGTGGCCCGGAACATCGCCGAAAACCTCCGGCGTCTGGGGGCGGAGGTCGAATTTGCCGGCGCCATAGGGGACGACGGCTTCGGGACCCTTCTGTCGGAGGGACTTGCCGGAACCGGCGTCCGGTCCCGGCTCATCCGCCGTCCCGGCGTCGGGACGGGGCTCTACCTTGCCCTGTTCGAGCCCTCGGGGAAACTCTTCGTCGCGGTGAACGACATGGAGGCGGTGGAGTCCCTCGGCCCCGCCGATGTGGAGGGCCTGGAGGACTTCTTCGCCGCCGCGGACCTGGTGATCGTTGACGCCAACCTGCGGCCCGATACCCTGCAGGCCGTGGCCCGTGCCGCGGGTGAAAGGCCCCTGATGGCCGACGCGGTCTCCGCCGCCAAGGCGGGGCGGCTCGCCGGGATTTTGCCCCGCCTGAGCATCCTCAAAGCCAACCGCGCCGAGGCGGAGGTCCTGGCGGGCCGGGAGGCCGGGACGGGGGAAAGGCTCGAAGATCTCTGTGCGGCGCTGCTCGGCATGGGACCGGGG
>JAITLF010000078.1 GCA_031278025.1 Treponema sp. | reverse complement strand
GGACCTTGCCGGGGCGGAAACGGCCGGACTTGCCCGGGAAGGGGAAGAGCGGGGCGCGGAATTTTCCGGGGCAAAGGCGGCGGCGGCAACCGTGGAGGCTGTCCCTGCGGCGGAGTTGGCGGCCCTGCCCAGGCAGCAAAGGCCCCCCGCACCCGAACGCGCGGAAAAGGAAGGGCGGGAAGAACCGGGGGAAGCGCGGAAAGGCTCGCGCCGGAAGTTTAGCCCGGAACTGCGGGATTTTCGCACTACGCCGAAAACCAACGGCGCAGCCGACGGCGGGAATGCCGAAAATAACGGCGGGCGCACGCCGGGGGATTATGTCCAAAACCACGGGCAGGAACAGGAAATTATCGTGGACCTTAAGTCCCAGGCGCGCAGCCAGGCGGAGGTGAGTTATAACCGGGAGAACCGGGCGCAGCTTTCGTTCCGGGAGACGCTTGCCCGGGAACTCCACGAAAACCTGAACGGCGATATTGTGCGCCACGCCTCGATTATTCTCAGGAACGGCGGGGAAGGGCTTATCAGGCTGTCTCTAAGGCCGGAACATCTGGGAAATGTAAAGATACGCCTGGAAATGTCCGAAAACAAAGTAGTAGGGCGGATAACCGTAGAAAGCGGTGAGGCCCTGCGGGCGTTTGAACAGGAACTGCGTTCCCTGGAACAGGCATTTCGGGATTCCGGTTTCCAGGGGGCGACCCTGGAAATGTCCGTCTCGTCCGATGGAGGACGGGGCGGCGCGGGCGGTTACCGGGAAGAGGGGGAGGATGCCCCCTTCTTTTCCGAACGGCTGGCCGCGCATTCCTACGACGCCGCGTCCGGGGCCGCCGCCGATACCGCCGCGACGATCCGGTTTGCGGGCGGCGCGGGGCGGCAGGTTGATGTACTGGCGTAAAACGCGCCGCGAATATTCGATTTAATACGGCGGCCATGCGCCGCCTGATACAAAGAGGTTGATTATGGCATTGGAATCGGTTTTAAGCGCCCAGGATATGCTGGACCTGACCCGGACGGTAAAAGAACATAACAGTAAGATAAACCAGGGGAAAAACCCGCAGCAGAATCTTGGGAAAGATGATTTTTTAAAACTTTTGATCACACAGCTTAGTTACCAGGATCCCACCGCCCCGATGGAAGACAAGGAATTTATCGCGCAGATGGCCCAGTTTTCAACGCTGGATCAGATGACCAGCATGGCCAATGATTTTGCCCGGCTTACCAACATGCTTGCCGGCAGCGAGGCGACGGCGGCGCTGGGAAAATCGGTGGAACTCTACGAGGGCGAGAATATAGTGCAGGGCACCGTGAAAGCGGTAAGCCGGGGCGCCGATACTCCGCGGATCCTGGTGAACGGCAATTACTATTCATGGGAACAGGTAGTCAAGGTTTTTGACGATTCGCCATCAAATATGATATCCAATTCCAGTATAGAAGGATAAGGGGTAAGCGCCATGATGCGATCATTATACTCGGGTGTTTCCGGGTTACAGAATCATCAGACCAGAATGGATGTGATCGGCAACAACATATCCAACATTAACACGACGGGCTTTAAAAAGGGAAGGGTCAGCTTCCAGGACATGCTCTACCAGCAGCTCAACGCGGCCGCGAAACCCCAGGAAGAAGTGGGCGGCGTGAATCCGAAAGAGGTGGGCCTGGGGATGTCCGTCGCGTCCATCGACACGATTCATACCCAGGGGTCGTTCCAGACAACCGGCGTGGGGACGGATCTGGCTATCTCCGGGACCGGCTTTTTCATCCTGAACGAGGGCGAGAAAACCTACTATACCAGGGCCGGTGATTTTACGGTTGACCGGGACGGGACCTTTGTGAACCCCGGCAACGGCATGAAGGTCCAGGGCTGGATGGCCCGGGAACTCGACGGGGTTCAGGTACTGGACACTTCCCGGGAAACCGAGGATCTCATCATCCCCATCGGGGGGAAGGACGCGGCCCGGGCAACTACGTTGGTAAATTTTGCCTGTAACCTTGATAAGCGTACCCCGTTCATCGCGGAAGGGGCAAACCAGGCCGAAATTATCGAAGGCACCTGGGGGACGGAGATCAAGGTTTACGACAGTTTCGGCCTGGACCATACCCTGCGGGTGGAATTCAGCCGTATACCCGGGGAGCAGAACGCATGGACCGCGACCGTTGCCGTTGACCCGGAGAACCCCGATCCCACCAATACCACCGTGGGCCTGGGCGAGGCGGCCCCGGCGGCCGGTGACGGCAACACCTTTACGGTGAACTTCTCCAACCTGGGGAACCTTGCCGGCGTGGTTGACGTAGCGGGCAATGCCTCGCCTGAAGAGGGTGCGGTGATCATGCGGGTGGCCTTTGACGTACAGCCGGCCACCCCCGGCGCGGACGGCGCGCCGGTCCGCCAGGAATTCGAACTCAATCTGGGCCAGGTGGGGGGATTGGTAAACACGATCACCCAATACGCCGAAGCCAGTACCACCAAGGCCTTCCTGCAGGACGGCTATACCATGGGTTATCTTGAAAATTTCAAGATCGATCAGAGCGGTACCATTACCGGTGTCTACAGCAACGGCAATACCCGTACCCTGGGCCAGGTCGCGCTGGCCAGCTTTCCCAACCAGGGCGGTCTGGAAAAGGCCGGCGACAACAACTACGTATTTTCCAACAACTCGGGCAATGCCAATGTGGGTACCTCGAATACGCAGGGCCGGGGCAAGATCATCGCCGGCGCTCTGGAAATGTCCAACGTAGATATGGCCGAGCAGTTTACCGACATGATCGTTACCCAGCGCGGCTTCCAGGCCAACAGCAGGACTATCCAAACCGCGGATCAGCTTTTACAGGAACTTTTGACCCTGAAGCGGTAGTAGAAAGCCTGCCCTGAACTGAAGGCTTCGGGGCAGGCCGGGGAAATAATAATCGGGATAAATAAAAGCGGGAATGGGAGAGATCCTGTTTCCGCTGTTGGTTATGTGTTAATTATGATTAAAGTAACAAGGCTTGACGGCAATGAATATTACATTAATCCTCATCAGATAGAGTCCATTGAACTGCGGCCGGATACAACCCTGCTCATGCTTTCGGGCAAGCACGTAATTGTGCGGGAAAACGCGGAAGATATAATCGGCAAAATTATCGAGTACCGCAGGCGGATCGGTGGTTTCAAAAACGAGGAGTAGGCATTCATGAATTTATCAACCCTTATCGGACTGGTCGGATGTTTTGGCATGGTGTTAATGGGGATATTTACCGGCGGTAACTCGATCCTTACCTTCGTCGATATTCCTTCGGTACTCATCGTGATACTCGGATCGTATTTTGCCCTTTTCACCTTCGGTTCCATGTCCGATGCCCTGGGTATTTTTGGCACCCTCAATCTTACGTTCAAAATTCCCAATCTTAACGAGAAGGGGATCATCACCAAACTTATGGCCATGTCCGAGAAGGCCCGCCGGGAAGGGCTTTTGGCCCTGGAAGAAGAACTGGAAGACCTTGATGATGAATATATACAGAAGGGTCTGCGCCTGGTAGTAGACGGTACCGACGCGGAGGTTATCCGTAATTTGATGGAAACCGAGCTTTCCCAGATACAGGAACGGCACGCGTCAAAAATAGGCGTAGTAAATATGTGGGGCACCCTGGCGCCGGGTCTTGGAATGTTGGGTACGGTTATCGGACTTATCGGTATGTTGAAGAACCTGGAAGACAAAAGCGCTTTGGGCCCCAACATGGCGGTCGCGCTGATAACCACCCTGTACGGTTCCATGGTGGCAAACCTGATGATGATCCCCTGGTCGGGCAAGCTCAAGAGCTACGATGCCGCGGAGGCCCGGGTAAAGGAAATGGCCATAGAGGGAGTGCTTTCGATACAATCCGGTGATAATCCCCGTATTTTGGCGATGAAGCTGCTTTCCTATCTGACGCCCAAGGACCGCAAGGCTGTTGAGGCCGAGGTACTGAGGGATTAGCAGGTTGTTACACATGAGCATGGAGGAATAAATGGCGAGGAAGAAGAAGGCTGACGCGGGCGGGGTAGGGGGCGAGTGGATCGTCACCTATTCGGACATGGTTACGCTGATGCTCTGTTTCTTCGTCGCCCTCTTCAACCCCGACGATGTGGATCCATCCCAACTGGCGGCCATGATATCCTCTTTCGCCAATGTCGGCATGGGGGCGAGTACCGGCGGCAATACCCTTTCTTTGGGGAAAAGCGCCGATTTGGGGAATACCATCATGGCCCTTCCCGCAATGGAGAGGGGCAAGGCCCTGGGGACCGCCCTGAACCGGGCGATGAGTCTCTTCCAGAGCGGAATTCGTTCCAATAAAGTCAAGGTAACATCCGATGAACGGGGGCTTGTGATCAGCCTTGCGTCGGATGCCTTTTTCAATCCGGCAAGCGCCCGGATCAACATTGAACAGACACGGGACATACTGCTCCGCCTGGGTTCCCTGTTGCAATCCGAAGAGGTACGCGGCCGCAAGATCCGCATAGAGGGCCATACCGATGATGTTCCGGTGGACCCCGACGGCCCCTGGGAATCCAACTGGCAACTTTCAGCCATGCGTTCCATCAACGTACTTCACTACCTTACGGACATCGGCGTGGACGAGAGCCGCTTCCAGGTGGCGGGTTTTGCCCATACCATGCCGGTAAGCCGCAACGACACGGAAGAAGGTCGCGCTTACAACCGCCGTGTGGACATCATCATCCTTGACGAAGGCCACCTCTAAACCTTAAAACTCCTCATCTTCAATAACTATCCCAAAAGGTCCGAAAGGCGGCGGTAGCTTTGGTTCACTATGTGCTTGAACGACACGTCGACATCCTCTCCCAGTTCATCGATCAGCGTTTCCAGGGAGGCAAGGCTTTCCCCCAGGCTTGTGTGGAAGCCCCGGGAACACTTGAACCAGTAGTTGCCCATGCCGTCGGTAAAGAGGCAGATAAAGCCCAGCTCTTTCCTGCCCGCCTTTCCCGG
The DNA here is from genome assembly GCA_031278025.1 of Treponema sp. The sequence continues at coordinate 3,374 of JAITLF010000078.1, read as the reverse complement.
GGAAGCGCCCCTGGTACCCCGGCCGTTGCCGTTGCCTAGGGCGTTGCCCAGGGCTTTGCCCTTGGCGTTTGGTTTCCAGATCGCCGGCGTTACAAGCAGCGGAAGCGCCTCAAGCAGGACCGGCAGATTTTCCGCCGCCTTGAAGTTGGTTTTCCGGGGCCAACCGCGGGACAGGGCGCCGTCGACCGCCAGCGTGGGGATAAGTTTCAGGATAAGCGTCAGTTTTTCTTCCGCGAGCAGGGTGTATTTGCCGTTTATCGTGATGGTCCCCCGCAGGCCCTTGTAGATCGATCTATCGGCGGGTATGCTGTCCTTTACCCGCGCAAGCCGCTCACAGGGCAGTATTGCCGTTTTTTTACCCTTGAAGGTTTCAATCTCGAAAACCTCGCTCCCGATTTTTATGTTGTTCGTAAAGTCCCGGGCTTTCTTCGGCTTTACCTCCCCCTGGGCGGTTCTGCCCCCCAGGGCCGCGAAAAGTTCCGGGCTTAGTTTTTCCAGGACCTGCCGGGAAAGCGGGGACACCGACATGGCGTACATTCGTGTGGTGCGGATAATTTCCCCGGCCACGATGTACTGCGGGTTCTCCCTGAACATGACCGAACCGGGGTGTATCAGGATACGGTCCGCGGTAAGGCTCCGGTAAAGTTCCCGGCCTTCCCTGACGCAGACAAACTGGATAAGCCCGGCGGCAACGCAGGAAAGGTAATCGTCAATGGCCCCGCCCGACAGGAGGGGAATGCCCATGCCGGAGACGATCTCCCCAAGCTGGATGTTTACGTTCGCGATTTCCGCCATGGCCTTTTCGTCCAGGTAATTCTTTTCGCAGAATCTGCCCTTTGCCGGCGCGGCGGTATAAGCGCGGTAGAGTTTAAGGTAGGACACAAAGTCCCCCGCGGGATCACGGAAACTGTGATGGGCGCGGCGCGCGTCCATCTCCTCGCCGGGCGGGAGTACATAGGGGCTTTGCGTCGAGAGAAACGCGGCGGCGATTATGGTTTCTTCCGTAACTTCGGGGTAGCGCAGTATCGCCTCCACGATTATCCGGGACTGGCGGGGGGGCAGGGGGAACTCGGTCATCATCCTGCCGATGCTGGAAAGGCCGCGGTCTTTTTCCAGGGCGTCAAGCAGGTTGAGCGTTTCAATGGCGGCGATAATGCCTTCCCTGCCGGGCGGCGAGATAAAGTCGAATTCCTCAAACGCGGTAATGCCCAGGTCCGCCATGCGCAGCACCACTTCCGACAGGTCCGTGCGGAAAATTTCCTCGGTGGTAAAAAGCGGCCGGTTCTCAAAGTCCTTGCGGGTATAGAGCCGGTAGCAGCTTCCCTCGCGGGTACGCCCGGCCCGGCCCTTCCTCTGATTCGCCGAGGCCTTCGACACCGGCCCTTCCACAAGGCTCGAGGTAAAAGTTTTCGGGTTGTAGTAATTCAGTTTGGACAGGCCCGAATCGATCACCGTAGTAATCCCGTCAATCGTAAGCGAGGTCTCGGCGATGTTCGTGGAGACAACCGCCTTTATTTTACCCTTTGGAGGATCGTCGAAAACCCGTTCCTGTTCTTCCTTGCCAAGCCTGCCGTACAGGGGCGCCAGGTGAAGGTAGTTCCCCAGCGGCCCAAATGCCAGGCGGCTCATGCAGTTTTTAATCGCCTTTTCGCCGGGGAGGAAAACCAGTATATCCCCCTCTCGTCCCTCGTTTACGATCCTTTCCGTGATAGCCTCTATCTTGTTGAGCAGCGCCTCCTCGGCAGGATCGCCCCCCGCCGGAACCGGCGGATCGTAGATCAGCGTCACCGGATAGGTAATCGCGTCGATCTTCACCACCGGACATTCGCCAAAGTACTCCGAAAAGACCTGGGCGTTGATCGTGGCCGAGGAAACAATCACCTTAAAATCGCGCCGGGCTTCGAGAACCCGTTTCAAAAGCCCCAAAATAAAATCAATGTTAAGGCTCCGCTCGTGCGCCTCGTCCACAACCAAAAACGAGTATTTTGAAAGCCAGGGATCCAGCTTCATCTCCTGCAGGAGAATCCCGTCGGTCATAATCTTGATCCTGGTAGCCGCCGTGGTCCTGTCCTCGAAGCGCATCTTGTACCCGGCGACGCCGGGGTTGGCGCCCATCTGGCGGGAAATAAATTCGCTTACCGAGACCGCGGCAATACGGCGGGGCTGGGTCACGCCGATGATCCCGTTTGCCGCGTACCCCGCGTCGTAGAGAATGACCGGCATCTGGGTAGTTTTTCCCGATCCGGTGGGACTTTCCACCACCACCACCTGATGGCTGCCCAGCGCGTCGAGGATCAGATCCTTGTGTTTATAAACGGGAAGTTCAAAGTAGTCCATAGTAACCTCAATTCAGCGCGGCAGTCGGCCGCACCGTCAATGTCGAATTTAAAATTTGGGCGCATCCGGCCGCACCAAACCTTTAGCGCGGCCGGACCGGGCTATCCGGGGCTCCGCGCCTGCGCGCTCCGGCCCCGCCTGCGGCGTGGCTGCTTTCGCCCCTACGGGGCGCGCACCCCTCCTATCCCTTGCGCGTTTCAGGGGCCGCTATTACACCACATCCCGGTTTTCTTCGGCCCGCAGCAGTTCCGAGGCCCTGCGTATGTCCGCAACGCCGCCGCCTTGCCGGAAAACCTCGTAAATTCTTAAAATGCTCTCCCGCAATTTACTGTCCGGACGCAGGGCCGATACAGTCTCCAGCAGTTCCCCGGCGTTTACCCCGCTCTGCCCCTTGCCGCTCTCCCTGAGCCGCTGATACACCGCCCCGGCCGCGCCCGCGGCGATATAGGCGGGGCATATTCCCTGTTCAAGGCAGAAGGAGGCCGCCCCGACAAGCCGGTCCTGGGGTGAGAGTTTGCGGACCGGGTCCGCGCCCACCCGCCTGCAGGTGTCCCGCAGGGCGGCGTTGGAAAAGCGCAGCAGAAGATCGTCAATGTGGTCGATAATCCCGGTAATGGGAACCTTGTAACGGACGCTCAGGGCCTGGGCGCTTTCCAGCATAGCGTTCTGCGCGACAAGCCGTATATCGGGGTTATTAACCGCCGCCCATATATACTCAAAACCCATAAAAGCGCCCAGATAGGCGCAGACCGCGTGGCCCATGTTGTGAACGTAGATTTTCCGCTTCAGGTAAAAATCGAACGGCGAAAAGGGGACCATGTTTTTTATCTCCGGGATACCGCCCTTAAATGCGTCCCGGTCCACCGGCAGGAAGCCGTAGCGTTCGACACAGACCCGCAGGGGATTCCCGTCCTGCATTTCCGGCGTCTGTACCGGCGCCATGCGGCCTATGGACGCCTCTACAAGCCCGACGCTCCGGTCGAATAGCTCCCCTTCTTCCTTTGACAGGTGTTCCCTGATCATCCCCCCAAGGATAA
>JAITLF010000067.1 GCA_031278025.1 Treponema sp. | reverse complement strand
GAGCCGCGCCGCATATAGCGGGAACGGATTTTGACATCTGCGTTCCGGCCCCGGAGTCCGGGGCGGTCGTTCCGGCAGCGCACCACAACGGCCGGTGTGTCTATAGAGCCGGGCGGAACCTGGTCGTCTGTCCGGTGGGAAAACCGCTGTATCCGTCTTTTTATAAGAAATCCACCGGGCAGGGGGTGTTTAGCAACCAGGAAGCCTGCAAGAACTGCGGGTGTACCTGCCGAAGGAAAGGCGGGGGCGGCGTCATCAAGTTCCTATGGCGGCGGAGGACTTTTCAAAGGTCTATGATGATACCGGCCTGGTGGTCAAACAAATAAGGATTCGGCCTGACCGGGGGATACTCAAGCAGCGGAAGAGCATTGTTGAACATCCGTTTGGCACGATAAAACGGGGGATGGAGGGGTGGAATTGTTTAACCCGGGGATTAGGGAATGCGGCGGGGGAATTTTCGCTGACCCAGGGCGAGCGCATTAAAAAAGAATACCCCCGCCGGGGCTCCGGTGTTGCCGGACCCCGGTTTTTTGATCAAAAACCAGGGTTTGCACGCCGTAAACCCGGGTTTACACGCCGCAGGCCCCGCCGCCGTCAGTTGCCGGTAGTACCGCCGGTACCGCCGCCGCCGGCGGTAAGGGAACCTGTGGCGGCTGTTCCCTAAGAATGTTTAATGCGCTCGCCCTGCTCCCCGCCTGACTTATTTAAGGATAAACAGTCCGGCGGAATCATCATCATATCCGTCAAAATAATCACCGGCGGAAAATTTTTTCGCCCCCGTTCTCATCATACTTTGATTTTACCTTGATGGCGAAAAGATTCGAGTCAATGGTACCCTTGGGGATCCCAAGAACCAGCGCTACCTGCTGGTTGGTGGCTTTGGTCCTCATCCGTTTGAACCGGATCCTCATGGCGGACAGTTGGCTTCTTGCCCGTTCCAGACGGGATTTTATTTTTTCGTACCTCGCGGAACCTGGGAGAGCGGCATTTACCCGCCTTTCAAGACTGATACACCGGTAATACAACGTGTGCATACGATCCCTGGTGCCTTTGATGGCGTCATCACGGTGAATCCGCAGGTTCCGCAGTTGTTCAATAAAAGATTTCAACCGCTCTTTTTCTATGCCGATGGCAGGGGCGGCCCGATCGATAAAATCTTCGGATACAAAGTAATAGGATTTAAGGAGCAGCATTAGTGCCTGCCGGGGATTGTTAACCGGCTTAAAAGGCGCGGCACGGTCGCCATAGGCCGGTTCATGTTCGTGTACCGCTATTTCCTGGGTACGCATGTCCCAGTAGGTCTGTTCGAGCATACGATGACTGGTTTCGACACGGATATACTCCTTGGATGCCCACAGGATTATGGTGGACATATAGGCGTCAAAGGAAGACCCAACATCCCGGTACTTGTCTATGGCCCGGCCTATGCGGGGATAGAACCAGCTGAGGAAATCAATACATTCGTCTTCTGGCCACCTGCCCAGCCCGAATTTGGCACCGTTTTTCAATATGTAGTCGAAAATGATCCCTTCAAGCTCTTTTTTATCTATTTTTCCTTCATGATACGTCTGTAAAAAAGAATCTAATGGCAGATTGTCGCACATTCTTATGTCTCCTTTTCTGGATTTACTAACATAATAGGCTGAATCCCCATTCTTGCTTGAGTAAAGGTTACATTAATCACTATTTTTCGTCTTTTTTTTTCACTGTTTTTTAAGGTTTTTTTGACAGAACGAAGTTATCGCAGGTTTTCGGCGGGATTTTGTGTGAAGGCTCCCATGGGACATAGGGCTTTAACAGCCGGAGAGGTATGAACAATAAAAACAAAATTAAACTGGTATCGTGATTAAGAATAAATCAGAAATGCAAACCCTAAAACAGCCTGCTCATCTTCTACTTTTTGCCGCTCATGATTAAGAATAAATCAGAAATGCAAACCCCAAACAGCCTGCTCATCTTCTACTTTTTGCCGCCTCAGAGAATCGAACTCTAGACACAAGGATTTTCAGTCCTTTGCTCTACCAACTGAGCTAAGGCGGCGATAAAATGAGAATATCCGCCTAACCAAAAAATGTCAACACCGCAGAACGATTTTTATCAGGCTGCACCTTATCAGGCTGCAATAGAAACATCCTCCCCCTTCTTAACTTGTTGGCAGGGAAATATCGCCCCCAAAAAGAGGTATCAATTTTTCCGTCCCGATTGAAGCGCCATGCAGAGACGACCCCTATAAGGGGTATGAAGTATCTTTGGCCCCGCTTCTTTTGCCGGCGCGTTACCGCCTTCGTCCTTAGCGCACTGGTTCTAACGCTGCTCCGGGCCGCAGCCTCCCCGGTGTATGGCCGTGAAAGGGTGGAGGGCATCTCCGCCAGGCTTGTCTGGACCGGGTCCTGGAGCCTGAGGGGTATACAAGCGGATGAAGACGGCGGTCTTAGGACCGGCAGCGGAAGCCTTACCAATCGGGGAGATCTACAGGTCAACGCCCTGGACTTAACCGCCCGCTTCCAGGCCCTGGACAAGCGGCCCTCCCTGTTTTGGGAACAGCCTGACGCGGGACTCTCCGGTTTTTCCGGCGGACTCTACCACAACCCTACGGGGTCCCGGCTGCTCTACGGGGTTCTCGATGAATGGGGGCTTTCCGCGCGGCTCAGGAACCCCTGGGGAAAGTCCCTCCCCTTCGCGGAGGCCCGCAGGCCCCTGACGGCGGACTTGAAGGCCGAGATTTCATCAACCAGGCCGCCGGCAACTGAAAGTGAAACTTATCTTTACCTGGGGAGTCCCAGGCTGGGGAAGTTCAGGGCCTTTGCGTCGGTTCAAACGGATATGCAGCGGACGCCGGCCTTTGGGAGCGGCGTGGACCTGCAATTCGCCAGGAAGACGAGCCTGAGGGCCGAGGGGTTCTACACCCAACAGCGCCTTGCCCCGTCGTATCCCTCCACCTGGTTCTCCTTTCCGCCGCCGCTGCCCGAACGGGATTTCCGGCTGGGCGGGGTGGGGCTCTTCGTTACCACCCCCCGTTTCGGCGCGGCCTTTGACGGGGCCTATTCACAGACCTTTGCCTGGGGCAGGGATATGTACGGAAACCTGGCCCTCCGTTTCGGGGACAAACCCTGGCAGGCATCGGTGGGGGCGGAGGCGGCAGGAAGCCGCTTTGTAGACCGGGACGGCAATGCCGTGGGGGCGGGGTTCAGGGCCGCCGCCCGGCTTGACCGGAAAGGAAAGGGCGCCAGCCTTTTCAGGGCCGGCCTGACCCTCAAGGGTCCGGGAATCGGGGAAGCCCTTAACCAGGGCAACGCCCAGGGCAGCGCCCAGGGCAGCGCCCAGGTGTCGTACCGGTTCCCCTCGTCCCTTAAATTCCCACTGCCCCTGGGCCTAAGTTTCAGGCCGGGAAGGGTGCGCCTTGCCGCGGCCAGGGATAGCCGGAACCGGGAAACGCGCGGCCGCTTTGACGCCGGGATCAGCTTCTCTGTGGGACCGGTACGGACAGCTTTCAACACCGCGGTGATCGTGATCGGCAGTACCGGCAGGGCCTCCCGCGATGTTGCTGCTTCCAAAATCTCAGGAGAACTTTCGTATTATACCGGCCCCTTCCAGTTCAGGACCACGGCAGGGTACACCGGAACCCGTTCCAAGTCCCCGGTATGGGACCTCTCATGGTATATGTCCATCCGGGGGACGCGGGAACCCGTAAAGGTTCGGGAACATTCAACAGCTCCAGGGCGTTTCACCCTTCCGGGACGGTTCAGCATCACGGTGAGTTCTCCGGACTTCCCGGAAAAATGGGCGTGCGAATTCTCCTGGCGCCTGGAAGTACCGGCGCAGGGCAGGCGCAGTAAAATCATGCCGCCATAAAACACCCGGCCAGCCGGCGCGTCTTTTCTCTGAACCCCAGGCCCCTCCTTTGGAACTTCCCGGCCTCCGGCGGAACTTCCCGCGGCTCCTCCCGTAACGCCGGCGGCTCCTCCCGTAACGCCGGAGACAGGACTTGAGACATTGAGAGACCGGGCGCGCGGTTTTGAGAGATAGGCCGGCGGCTTGTAAAGAGCGGCGTGGGATCAAAAAACCCAGGTCTGCGAGTTGAAAACCTGAGTCTGCGAGTTGCAGACCCAGGTCTGCGAGTTGTAGACCCAGGTCTGCAAGTTGTAGACCCAGGTCTGCGAGTTGTAGACCCAGGTCTGCGAGTTGTAGACCCAGGTCTGCGAGTTGTAGACCCAGGTCTGCGAGTTGCAGACCCAGGTCTGCGAGTTGAAAACCTGAGTCTGCGAGTTGTAGACCCAGGTCTGCAAGTTGTAGACCCAGGTCTGCAAGTTGTAGACCCAGGTCTGCGAGTTGCAGACCCAGGTCTGCAAGACGAAGACCCAGGTCTGCAAGACGAAGACCCAGGTCTGCAAGACGAAGACCCAGGTCTGCGAGTTGAACACCTGGCTTTACGCGTTGTAAAGAGCGGTTTGAAACCGGCAGACCCGCCCCTGAAGAAGAAACGGCGTTAACGGCAAGAAGCATGCCCCCATACGGCTCTCTCCGGGAATGTTTTACCGCGTCCGCCCTGAGTGCGGGCGGGGAAACGATGACGGAGACCTGCGGATATGCTATACTTCATCCATGAATATTTATGTAGATCGGATTAGGATGAAGCAGGCGTTTATCATTGATATGGACGGGGTAATTTACCATGGCAACCGGCTTCTCCACGGCGTTGCGGAGTTTGTGGGCTGGCTCACGGCAAACGATAAGGCATTCCTCTTTCTGACCAATTCCAGCGACCGGTCGCCCCTGGAACTTTCCCAAAAGCTGGCCCGCCTGGGTATTCAGGTGGATCCGGAACACTTCTATACCAGCGCCCTGGCTACGGCGGCCTTCCTGTCCACCCAGCGGCCCGGAGGCTCGACCTACGTGATAGGCGAGCCGGGGCTTATCCAGGCCCTGTACGACGCGGGGTTCACCATGAACAACGTGAATCCCGATTACGTGGTAGTAGGCGAAGGCCGGGGTTACAGCCTGGAAGCCCTGGAACGGGCGGTTAAGCTGGTGTTGGGCGGCGCACGGCTCATTGGGACCAATCCCGACCTGACCGGCCCGACGGAAGGGGGCATAGTTCCGGCCTGCGGGTCCCTGGTCGCTCCCATTGAGCTGTCCGCCGGCGTTAAGGCCTATTTTGTCGGGAAACCCAACCCCCTGATGATGCGTCATGGCCTGCGCCGTCTTAACGTCCGGCGGGAGGACACTATCATCATCGGGGACCGGATGGACACGGATATTGTCGCCGGCGTGGAAGCGGAAATCGAGACCGCCCTGGTCCTTTCCGGCGTTACCACACTCAAAGATATCCCCGCCTTTCCCTATCAGCCTACCTACATCATGGAAGGGGTTTTTGAAATTCCCGGATTGGCCGGCCCTGAACCAGCCCGTTAGCCCGCAACGGACCGGCCCCGCAGGTTCAATCGTTACCGCTATTGCCGCTGGAAAGCCGGCCAGCTGGCTTCGTTTTTTATCGCCGACACTGACTGGTAAAGCTTTTCCGGGCTGTGCGGCGGTTGCATCATCGCGGTCTGAGGCGATTCCGGGTTCAGGAGCGTCGGTACCTTGTTGATGATGACGCCTTTTTCATTCAGAAATGTTTCCGTTGCCGGCGGGATATGGTCATCGGTATACACCGCCTTTACATCTTCGGCCCGCACGATGCCCTCAACGCCCCGCTGGGAAAACTTCTCCGATTCGGTTAAAACCAGAATCTCCTCGGCTTGTTCCGCCATATCCCGAACCGTCTGCGTACGGACATGGTTTCTCCCGGTAAATCCGTATCCCGTGATGAAGCCGTCCGCGCCGATGAAAAACTTGTCGGAAAAGAATATCTCCGCGCACTTCCGGGTTATGGACCCCACCAGAACCTGAGCCTCCGGCTGATATTCCCCGCCCAAAAGGATGATCCGGCAGGTCCGGATATACCGTAAATGATTGGCAATAAACGTTGAGTTAGTAACAATGGTAACATCCTTCCGTGCGTTGGCAAGCTCTTCCGCCAGCAGGGTACAGCAGGAACCGGACTCTATCATCACCGTTTCCCCTTCCTCTACCGAAGCCGCCGCCGCCTGGGCAATACGCCGCTTTACCTCGTAATGAATGGCCATACGCCTGCCCACATCGTCAAGAGAACCAAAAAGCGCGAACCCATGTTCCCGGCGTATCAATCCCCGCTCTTCAAGCTGATCCAAGTCCTTCCGTACCGTTACCTGAGATACATGCAACATCTCCGCCAGGGCGGACACTTCGATGCGTTGGCACAAGGCCAGGGCCTCTAAAATTTTACTCTGTCTTTCCGTCATCTCGATCTCCTCATTCATTGGTCTTTCTTCAGGGCCGCCCTAGAGGAAAAGCTCCGACCCCTTGTAACCGGGTCTTGACTGCCTTTCCATACTTCTAAAATACTAAATTTCCCCGAAAAGTCAAGAAAAAGTTACGTTTGAAATAAGAACCGTTTACGAATAAAATACCGTAAACCAGTCATACCGAGTGTCTGTCCACAAAGCCGGTTACTTCCTGGCCGGAGAACGTATCCGTAGAGAAGCGCAAGGGATGGAAGCGGAACAGGGCATACGGCCCTTGGGCGCGCAATATCTTGGACCCCGCCAGATCAACCCGGTGGAAGACAGACCCATAAACACACCCGCGGATTTCCGCGGAGGTAATCTCCGTATGCCCTGTTCCGATGCCTGGATTCCTGAGGAAAGCCCTGGTCTTTTAAGCCAGTAAGAGCTAAGAGGAGGAGAGCAAGCAGGTATGATTTTCCAGTAAGCAAGGGACGGCGGAGAACTACCCGGCCAGGCATTCTATCGGTCTTTTGCAGCCCAGTATATTGATTACCCGCCGTATGCTGCAGGCAAGAAAGGGTACGGATGTTCAACGATACTCTTCCGCTGCCTGATTATCCCCCATCGGCGACAACGGGCGCCGTTAACCGGCTGTCCGGGTCGGTCGGCGATTTTTGTGTCCCTCCAGTCCGCTCAAGGGTTCCGTTACGATCTGCCGGATTTCCGCCGTGGTCTTTTCTCCGCCTGCGGTGTTTCCCTTCCCATCGTTGTCCTCCATACTCCCGCTGGACCCTGGGTCCGAAGGACCCCGGACCCAGCCCCCCAAAGGCGGGGCTTTTTCCCGCCGGGTATTGTTTTTTTGGGATTCCATTGTATATTAGTACCAGAGGAGCGAATGATGATTGATAGGTTAAAATGCCGGCCCCCCCGTTGCGGATGTCGGGGGGGCGGTTGTGGGGGGGGGGGGGGGGGGGGGGGGGGGGGGGGGGGGGGGGGGGGGGGGGGGGGGGGGGGGGGG
>JAITLF010000030.1 GCA_031278025.1 Treponema sp. | reverse complement strand
AAGCGCCGTTATGTGCTTGACATGTTCCCCTACCCTTCGGCGCAGGGCCTGCATGTAGGACACCCCGAAGGTTATACGGCGACCGACATTTACTGCCGCTACCTGCGCATGAACGGGTACAACGTGCTTCACCCCATGGGCTTCGACGCCTTCGGGCTTCCGGCGGAAAACTACGCCATCAAGACCGGGACCCACCCGGCCGTAACTACGGCGGCGAATGTAAACAAGTTCCGCTCCCAGATCAAGGCGCTGGGTTTTTCCTACGACTGGGACCGCGAGGTAGATACCTCGAAGCCGGAATACTACCGCTGGACCCAGTGGATCTTCCTCAAACTTTTCGAGAAAGGCCTGGCCTACGAGGCGGAAAGCCCCATTAACTGGTGCCCCTCCTGCAAGACCGGGCTTGCCAACGAGGAGGTAAAGGACGGGCTTTGCGAACGTTGCGGTACAAAAGTTACCCGTAAACGTATACGCCAGTGGATACTGAAGATCACCGCCTATGCGGAAAGGCTGCTGGAAGACCTTGACGGGCTTGACTGGCCGGAGTCGGTCAAGCTGATGCAGCGAAACTGGATCGGCCGCTCCGAAGGGGCCAACGTTACCTTTACCGTTGACAGTACGGGCGACAAGCTCGACATTTACACGACCCGGCCCGACACCCTGTTCGGCGTTACCTACATGGTGCTTTCGCCGGAACACCCGTTGGTTGACAGAATCACTACCGCCGCCCAAAAAGACGCGGTAACGGCATACGTCGAGGCGGCGGCAAAAAAAAGCGACCTTGACCGCACGGACCTCGCCAAAGAAAAGACCGGCGTATTTTCCGGCGCCTGCGCGGTAAATCCCGTGAATGGCGAGAAAATCCCCATCTGGGTGGCGGACTACGTGCTTATCTCCTACGGCACCGGGGCCATCATGGCGGTTCCGGCGCACGACGAGCGCGACTGGGAATTCGCGAAAGTGTTCGGCCTCCCCATACGCCAGGTTGTGTCCGCCGAAAAATATGACCCCGCGAAGGATTACTCCGCCGAGCCGCCCGGGTGTACCGCCGCCGAGGGCTTCTCGGTAAACTCAGGTACCTTTAGCGGGCTTCCCACGGCGGAGGCAATACAGAAGATCACCGCCTGGCTCGATGAACGGGGTTTCGGCAAAAAGGCGGTAAACTACAAACTGCGGGACTGGATCTTCAGCCGGCAGCGTTACTGGGGGGAGCCCATCCCGGTGGTACACTGCGAACACTGCGGTTCCGGACACGGCCGCGCGGGGCAAGACCACGCGGGGCAAAACCCGGCGATAGTGCCGCTGCCGGAAACCGCCCTGCCCCTCACCCTGCCCGAGGTGCGGTCCTACACGCCCACCGGTACAGGCGAGTCGCCGCTTGCGGGCATCACCGATTGGGTGAACACCACCTGCCCCAGATGCGGCGGCCCGGCTAAACGCGAAACCAATACCATGCCCCAGTGGGCCGGTTCCTGCTGGTACTATCTGCGTTACCTCGATCCGCATAACAGCGATACCTTTGCCGGAAAAGACAAAGTCGAATACTGGGCGCCGGTAGATCTCTACGTCGGGGGCGTCGAACATGCCGTCCTCCATCTCCTCTACAGCCGCTTCTGGCACAAGGTCCTCTACGACCTGGGGCTGGTCAACACAAAGGAACCGTTCCGGCGCCTCGTGAACCAGGGCATGATCCTGGGCGAGGACAACCAGAAGATGAGCAAAAGCCGGGGCAACGTGATAAACCCGGACGACATCATCAAAAACTACGGCGCGGATTCCATGCGGGTCTACGAGATGTTCATGGGCCCGCTCGAAGTAACAAAACCCTGGCTTACCGCGGGCCTGGTCGGGGTTTCCCGTTTCCTGGAAAGACTCTGGGCCATAAGCGAAAAAGTAGAAGGGGGGGGGAGCCCCCCTCGCTCCAGCCCCGCCTGCGGCGTGTCTTCCGCTACCCCCCCAGCGGGGGGGGAGCCCCCCGCAACGCCCCCCCATTCCCCGCCTGACAATTCCCCGCGCGCTGAGCGCGTCCCGCAACGCCCCCCCCGGCCTGGCGACGAAACACCTCCGCTTGTCCGCCTCATGCACAAAACCATCAGGAAGGTCAGCGCCGATACGGAAAGCCTCAACTTCAACACGGCCATCAGCGCCATGATGGTTTACTCCAACGAGCTTGCCAAACTGGAAACCGTCCCCCGCGCCCTTTGGGAGCCGCTCGTACTGATGATAAGCGTCTACGCCCCCCACCTTGGCGAGGAACTCTGGGAAAAACTCGAGTATCGGGAATCCGTATCCAGGTCGCCCTGGCCCTCCTGGGACGAAAGCCTCGCGGCGGACAGCGAGGTAACGGTTGTGGCGCAGGTAAACGGCAAGGTCCGGGACAAGTTTACCGCCGCCGCCGGAACGCCCAAAGCCGCCCTTGAAAAAACCGCGCTGGCCCTGCCCGGCATAACCAGGTGGACGGCGGGCAAGACGGTGGTAAAGGTGATCACCGTGCCGGATAAGCTGGTGAATGTCGTGGTAAAATGAAATTATGGTATAATGCGCGGAATTCCGGCCCGGTATCCGTGCAGGCAGAAGAATCTCCGTGCAGGCAAAGAAACGGTTCTCAGAAGACACCATAAAATACCTCTGCCGGGAAATCGCCGGCGCGGGCGGCAGCGAAGTCTTCGCCCTGGGCTGGCTTGACGAGTCGGGCCTTGTGGTTCGCGCCGCAGTTCAGGCCCGGGGTAACGAAGGCGCGGTCCTTGCCCGGCGGCAGAATTCCTCCGGCGCGGGGGACGGCGCGGACGTACTCATCCACAACCATCCGTCGGGTTTTCTTGTCCCCAGCGACAACGATCTGGCAATAGCCGCCCGGGCCGCCGATGACGGGACCGGTTCTTTCATCGTGAACAACGAACTTACGGAAGTCTACGTGGTGGTGGAGCCCACCCGCCGCAGGCCCGTAAAGAAACTCGACGAAGCCAATATCCGCGCCGCGCTGGAGGAGGGGGGCGCCATCGCCCGGCGGCTTCCTTCTTTTGAACTGAGACAGTCGCAGCTCGATCTGATGCGCCTCATCATCCGGGGCTTTAACCGTGACACCCTGGTAGCCGCCGAAGCCGGAACCGGCGTGGGAAAGTCGTTTGCCTACCTGCTCCCGGCCATGCGTTATGCCCTGGACAACGACGAACGGATCGTAATTTCAACCGCCACAATCAACCTGCAGCAGCAACTCTACGAAAAGGACATACCCCTTGTCTCATCGGCTTTGGGAGAGCCGATCAAAACAGCGCTGATGAAAGGCCGGGGCAACTACCTCTGCCGCAGGCGGCTTGACGACGCGCTCCAGAACCTTGAGCCGGGCCTTTTCAACGATGGGGAAGTCAACACGATCAAGACCATCGCTTCCTGGGCCGAAACAAGCGCCTCGGGAAGCCGTTCGGACCTCTCGTTCGTTCCCCCCGAGGCGATCTGGTCCCGGATCTGTTCCGAGGCCGACCTTTGTATGGGTATGCGCTGCCCTCAACGGGAACACTGCTTTATCCTTTCCCTCAGAAAAAAGTGCGCCGACGCCCGTATCATCGTGGTCAATCACCACCTGCTCTTCGCGGACCTGGCCGCCCGTTACCAGGGCGCCGGTTACGACAACACGGTGGTCCTCCCCCCGTACCGGCGGGTGGTGATTGACGAGGCCCACACCGTCGAAAATTCCGCCACATCCTTCTTTTCAAAAGGTTTTAGCCGCCCGGGTTTTTACCGGCAGATCGGGCGGCTCTACCGCAGGCGCGGCGCCCAGCGTTCGGGGCTGATCCTCCGGCTTGTAAAATTGCTTCCGGCATCGGCCTTTTCCCCGGATATAGCCCCCGGTTCATTGCCGCCCGATGAGACGCTCGACGATATTGACGAACTTGTCTCGAAACTCCGTAGCGCCGTGGACAACCTTGACGGCGAAACGCTGGAACTCTGCGGGGGCGAAGGCGTGTTCCGCCTTACGGCCGGAAGGGAGGAGGCTATTGCTACGGTACTGATTCCCCGGTTCCGGGAACTGCGCCGTCTCATCTCCTCCCTTATGGAACAGGTTGTCGAACTATTGGAAAATATTCCCCGGGACGCCGAAGACGATGCCGCCGTCTGGGAAACACGGGGCGTTATCCGCCGCCTGGAAAGCATCGCCTCGGTTTGTACCGCCTTTATGGAATACCGGGAACGGCCCGGCGAAGTGATGTGGCTGGAACGGCGCGCCGCTTCAAAGGCATCAGGCGGTGATTGGGTCGTATTCACCGCTACCCCCCTGGACGTAGCCCCGTCCCTTAAGGGCGCGCTTTTCGAACCCAACAAAACCGTGATCTGTGTTTCGGCCACCCTTGCCGTGGAAGGCCGCCCCGGTTCTTTTGCCGCGCCTGAAAACGGGGAGATGGACGCCGCCTTTAGTTACTGGGCCTCCCGATCCGGCGCGGGTCTTGTCAGGGAACGGGAACTCCTCTCCGGCCGCTTCCCCTCCCCCTTTCCCTATACGTCTTCGGTACTGCTTGCCATACCCACCGATGCCCCGCTCCCGCCGGACGCGGCCTTCCGCCCCTTCGTGGATCAGGCGGCCTCCTCTCTTGCCGAAAATTCCGGCGGTTCGGCGCTCATACTTTTTACTTCCTACGACGCCCTCAAAAGCGCCTGGGCCGCCGCCCGGCCGGTTCTGGAGGCAGGCGGCATCCGTTGCCTCAAACAGGGGGACGACGACCGCGGCCGGCTGCTCAAGACCTTCCTCGGCGACGAATCATCGGTACTCTTTGCCACCGACTCCTTCTGGGAAGGGGTAGACGCCCCCGGAAACACCCTCCGCCTTGTCGTACTCTGCCGGCTCCCCTTCAAAAGCCCCAGCGATCCCGTTTTTGAAGCCCGATCCGAAGCCCTGGAAAAACGGGGCGGCAACGCCTTCATGGACCTTTCCCTCCCCGAGGCGGTGATCAAGTTCAAGCAGGGCTTCGGCCGCCTCATGCGCAGTTCCAGCGATCACGGCGTAGTCGCCGTACTGGACGGCCGCATACTCCGCAAGCACTACGGCGAGTACTTCCTCCGATCCATCCCCCAAACCCGCAGAAGTTTCGCCGGCTTCGAGACGATCCTGCGCGACACCGAAAACTTTCTCTTTCGCGGCGCCAGGTAAAGTACCAGGGACTTTCTTCTACGGGTAGCTGGTGATGGTGGTGTACATCGTGGTTGCGGGGGTTGTTCTCCCGTTACAGGACATGACCGCCGCTGGCGGTATTCGCATTTTTCGCATTATCGCTGCCGTATACCCTACCCGAACGCGGTCACGGACGCCGTATCGCACCTTATCGGCGAACATATATTCCACTACGAGGAGAACCGGGACGACGCCGCGGTACACCGCTTCATTGTCCGGGCAGAAGAAGAAAATCCCGATGAACTTTACCGGTTCCGTTTTGCCGACTCGTTCGGAACTACG
>JAITLF010000015.1 GCA_031278025.1 Treponema sp. | reverse complement strand
GCACACCGGTTCTCAGCTTGTTTATAGCGTTGCTATGCAATATCATGCCTAAACTTATGATGTTCGACTTGCTGCTTAAAAATGTCTGCATCCTGGATGGTTCGGGGCGGCCTGGATATACCGGGGATATCGGCGTCAAGAACGGAAAGATAGAAGCTGCCGCCCCCCGCGTGGCAGGCGGCGCGGCGCGTACCATTGAGCTGCGGGGAGAAACCGCCGCTCCGGGGTTCCTCGACATTCACCGGCATGCGGATGCTGCGGTGTTTAAGCCGGGTTTCGGCGAGGCCGAGCTTCATCAGGGGATCACGACCATCGTGAACGGGAACTGCGGAATGAGTATCGCGCCCCTGCCTTCGGCGCGGCGGGCGGAGATCCTCAGCTTTCTTGCCCCGGTTACCGGTTCCCTGCCCGAAGAAATCCGCTTCGAGACCTTTTCCGAATATACGGCCCTGCTGAAGAACCGGGCCTTGCCGCTCAACCTTGCCATGCTTGCGGGAAGCGGCGCCATGCGGGCGGCGGCGGCGGGCTACAGCGCCAAAACCCTTGACGGGGCGGCGGTAAAAAACATACACGCCTCGCTGGAAGACGCCCTGGCCGCCGGGGCTGCGGGGGTTTCGGCGGGGCTTTCCTATCTGCCGGATCTGCATTACCGCGCGGCGGCCCTGGCTGCAGCCCTCTCGCCCATGAGCGGGACCGGCCTGCCCCTGGCCTGCCATGTCCGGGGCGAGGGGGACCTGCTCTACGATTCGGTGGCCGAGGCTATAGAGGCGGCCCGGCTCCTCAGGGCGCCTCTGCGGATAAGCCACTTCAAATGTATAGGCAGGAAAAACTGGGGAGCCGGTCTTGAAAAGGTTATCGCCCTTATCGAACGGAACCGGCAAGCGGGTATGCGGATAGACTGCGATGTCTACCCCTGGACCGCGGGAAGCACCCAGATGCTCTGCGCGCTTCCCCCCTCTTTCCTTGCCGGGGGCATCGGGGAAATCCTCCGCCGCCTGGGATCCCCCAAAGAGCGGGCCGAATGCCGCAGGATCCTCGCCAAACCGGGCAGGGATTTTGAAAATATTATCTTAGGGGTCGGATGGGAGGGGATCGCCGTTACCGGCCTTGAGTCGGAGAAAAACCAGCCCCTGATCGGGAAAAGCATACCGGAGATCGCCGCCCTGCGGGGAACCGATCCCTTTGACGCGGCCTTTGATTTACTGGCGGAGGAACAGGGCAACGTAACGATGGTGGACTATATCACCAGCGCGGCGGACATAGACCGGATTGTCCGCCTGCCCTACGCCAGTATCATCTCCGACGCGGTATATGCGGACAAGGGGCTTCCCCATCCCCGAAACGCCGCCAATATCGCGATGGTTTTTCATGAACTGGTCTGCCGCCGCAAGGTCCTGCGCCCGGAAGAAGCGGTACACAAACTCTCCGGCCTCCCGGCGGCGGCCATGGGGCTTACCCGCAAGGGGCTGCTCAAGCCGGGGTTTGACGCGGATATTGTGATCTTCAGGCCGGAACATATTTCGGCCCCGGCGGATTATGGCTCCCCGAATCGTTTTACCGCCGGGTTTGATTATGTGTTCATTGCCGGCCAGATGGCGCTTGAGGGGGATACCCTCACCGGCTGTATGCCGGGAGCCTATGCGGGGCTTTAATTCCCACCGGGCAGCACAGCAGCTGCTTTTTTGAAAATTTTGTTGACAATTCCGAAAAGCAGGGGCTATCCTAAACTATGGTGAAAGTGGTAAGACAACTTTACCATCCGTGCCGAAGGAGTTAATGATAATGGAATTGTTGTCCGGCAGCCATACGCCGGTTGATGAAGCGTTGTACCGGGAGTACCGGGTAAAAATTGAGAAGGGCGATATATCGGCTGGGGATATACGGGAAGGTTTCGCGTTTTTCGCCCTGGCTTGCAATCAAACCGGCGCTATCCGCTATGAAATGCGGGGCGCGGCCCTGAATTTTCAGTTCAACCTGGATGATGATGCCTACACCATAGCTTTTGCGGACGGCTCCTGCGCCGCTTACCGGGGGGCTCCTGAAAAACCCGCGGTGATTTTCACTATGAGTAAAAAAACCGTGGTGGATATCCTTACGGGGAACATTTATTCACGGGTGGCCCAGATGGGGGGGTACATCACCTACACCGGCCCCAAGCCCCAGGCCCAGATATTCCAGCGGATCTTTGAACTTTTCCTGGATCAGTTCCTGAAACGGGATGTGGAGGTTCTGAAAAAAGCCGCCGCGGGGATACAACGGCCCTGCGGGGTAGTCAAGTTCGGCATCATCGGCGGCGGCGGGGCTTTTCACTTCCATTCCAATGGGGACCGGGGTTCCGACATTATCGACTATACGGCCATTTATGACCGCGACTACGAAAACGCCAAGAAGATGGCTCTGACTTACAAGGACGGGGTGATGATCCCCTACGAAACCCTGGACGAAATGCTGGCCGCGGATATTGATGCGGTACTGGTCATGGTTCCCCACGTATACCATGTGGAAATGGTCTGCAAGGCAGCGGCGGCGGGGAAACACGTCCTCTGCGAAAAGCCTATGGGTACCACGGTGGAGGGTTGCCGGAAGATGATCGCGGCCTGCAAGGAGGCGAGGGTCAAGTTCATGATCGCCGAAAACCACCGTTTCCTCCCCGCCCACGGGTGTATGCGCCATATCGTCGAACAGGGCCTTATCGGGGATGTGCTGATGGTCAGGGCCTACGAGGGGGTGGACGAGATCGACGGCCTTTCCCGGAGCGGCTTTTGGAAGGGGGATCCCATCAAGGCCGGCGGGGGCGCCCTGATGGATATGGCGGCCCACAAGTTTGTTACCATCGAATATGTCATCGGCTCCAAGGCGGCGGAAGTTACCGCGTGCCTGGCGAAGCAGGCGATCAACCTGCCGGAAAAGGCCGAAGACAACGCGGTTGCCATAGCCCGGTACGAAAACGGCGCGGTGGCGGATATAATGGTGAGTTTTACCCAGCAGACTACCCCTTACAACAGCATGGAGGTATTCGGCACAAAGGGGAGCATTTTTGAAAATCACGCGTGGGAAAAGCCGGTGCGGTTCTGCTCCTACGATGAGCGGATGGGAGAAAACCAGCAGAAGTGGGTGGAACCCGATGTGGAACACGCCGCCTTTCCCGAATACTACACCATCTCGGTGCGGGAAACGGACCGGCATTTTGCCCTGAGTATTCTGGAAAACAGGGAATGCGAATTTACCCCTGAGCAATCCATGAACGCCATCACCGCTATATTGGCGGGTTACCTTTCCCATATCGAAGGAAGGCCGGTGAAGACCGATGAAATTGAAAAAATGGCGGATGAGGAGCGGACCGTTGAGATTCTTGAACGGCTTGCCCCGTCTATCCCGATTAATAAAAATCTACCGGAGGTACAAAACATGGAACCCATAGGGTACAACAGCAAGAAAGCCGCCGAGGTTATGGCGCACTATGACCTTGATTTACTTATCGCCGCATCGCCGGTGAATGTGTATTACCTTTCGGGGATGCCCGTGCTGCACAGCTCCGCCAATCCCATCCTGTTGGCGTTGAACAACCAGTACCCCAACCTGGCCCTGATACGCCGGGAGGGGGAAGGCACGGTGATCCACTGGAATGTGTTCAAGAGTGTGGAACGGTTCAGTTGGTTCCACGATATTGTGGGGATCGAAAGCCAGGCCGATGTGGGCCAGGCTATCCATTCCAAAATTCGCGCCTGGGGGCTGGCGGGCAAACGGGTGGGCGTTGAGTCCACGGTGCCCAAATTCCTCATCGACGCCTTGAGCGGGGAAGGGAATATGGCTGTGGTTACCGCGGACCTGGCCTTCCTGGACCTCCGGCTGGTGAAGGCCCCGCTGGAAATCGAATACCTTCAGAAGGCCGCGGACATCACCGAAGCGGCGTTGAAGGATACCATCGCCGTGGTGCGGGAGGGGGTAACGGACCTGGAACTCCTCAAGACAGGCAGGGACGCCCTTTTGAAACACGGTGCCGACGACTGGGATCACCTGACCATGACCATCGGCGACTCGGACCCCGAGGCCCCCGGCACGGGCAGGGCGGTGAAAAAAGGCGAAATCGTGCGCCTGGACTTCGGCGGCATCTACCGGGGCTACGTGGCGGACATCAACCAGGAAGTGGTAGTCGGCGACGCTCCCCTCGAGGCGGACAAGCTGATGCAGGGGCTCCTGGACTTTCAGCATTACTTTGAGGAGCGAATCAGGCCAGGGGTGAACATGAAGGCCCTGAGCGACGAAGCCCTGGCCTGGTACAAAAAGACGGTCCCCAACGGGATTGCCTTCTGTATCGGCCATTCCATCGGGCTCCAGTGTGAGGACCAGCACATCTTCGGCGCTTTCGGCCACCTTGACCGGCCCTTTGAGGAGAACATGGTCTTCGAGATCGAGGCGTGGGAGCCCTACAGAGGCGCCCTGATCGGGGTGGAGGACTGTTATGTGGTTACCAAAGACGGTTGCCGCAAGATGACCACCATGCCCAAGACCATTATGCGGGTATAAAAGCGCTGGCCGCGCCGCCGGCGTAAATACAAGAAAAAGCAGAAGACATAAGGAGTAGTACGAATGAGTGGAATTAAACAGAAGCCCCTGGTTATCGTTGCCACGCCGAACATTTGTTGGCTCAATCCCGGCGTTGAGTATCCCAAGAAGGCCCCGGAAATAATTGAAGAAGCGGTCAAGTGCCGGGAAGCCGGGGCCGCCGTCCTTCATACCCATGCGGAAGGCCAGTGGCCGGAGGTCATTAACGGGGTACGGGCTAAAAGCGACATCATCATCCAGAGCGGCATGTCCAGCATACCCCTCCAGGACCGGATCGAACTCTTTGAACAGAAGTCCGACATGGTATCAATTATCGCCAACCACCACGCAGAAGCCTTTACCGAGGTAACCTGCGATGTGCTGCATCCCCTGGCGGAGTTGGAGGAATACTGCATCGCCTGCCGGAAGTACGGGGTCAAGCCCGAATGGGAGATCTGGCATCCCGGTTCCATTTGGAACCTCAATCAGCTCATCAAAAAGGGCCTGTTGGATCCCCCGTATATCACAACCTTCTTCCTGGGCTGGCCCGGCGGAACGTGGTCGCCGCCCACCGTACAGGAATACCTCTACCGCAAGAGCCTTATGCCGGAAAACTGCGTGATCACCGTGAGCATCATGTGCGCGGAACAGATGGACATCCTGGCGGCGGCCATTACCCAGGGCGACAACGTGCGGGTCGGGACCGAAGACTGGCCCTATCTGCAAAACGGAACGGTTGCCGCAACCCATGAGTTGGTTGCGGAGATTGCCGGTATCTCCCGGTCCCTGGGCCGAGAAGTGGCAACTCCGGCGCAGGCCCGTGAACTGACCGGGTTATCATGAATCCCGCTCAAGAAGGCCGTATTGCTGATCGGAAATGGTCCAGGGCTGATCGGAAATGGCCCAGGACTGATCGAAAATGGCCCAGGACTGATCGAAAATGGCCCAGGACTGATCGAAAATGGCCCAGGACTGATCGAAAATGGGTCAGGGCTGATCGGAAATGGGTCAGATCTGATCGGATTTACTCCATTTCCGATCGGCAATACGCCGTTTCAGATCAGGGACGGATGAGTCCTGTTCAGCCCAGCGCAGTGCAGGCGCAGGGGGAAACTTCCCCTTCCCTCACCTATCATAATAAAGAGGAGAATTATATGACAGACAGAAAGGTTGCGATTGTTACCGGGTCATCGGTGGGCATAGGCCGGGCCGCGGCGATAAAATTCGCCAAAGAAGGCTACCATGTGGCGATCATCGCCCGCGGCGCGGGGATACACGATGTGGGGGACGAGATACGTAAGCTGGGGGTCGAGTGCATCGACTTTCAGGGCGATGTGGGATCCGAGGAGGATGTAAAGACAATGGTTGCCCAGGTGGAAGGGAAATGGGGGCGGGTGGATGTACTGAACTGCAACGCCGGTATTGTGGTGGTAAAGCCCCTGGAAGATACCACCTGGGAAGATTTTGTCAAGGTAACCCATATCAACATAGGGGGGCATTTTCTCTTTACCAAGTATGTGATGCCCATCATGAAGCGGCAGAAGCGGGGGGCCATTGTCAACATGGGGTCTGTTTCTGGCCACGTTGGGCAGACCGAACACGCCATCTACGGGTCTACCAAAGGGGCCATCATCGCCTTTACCCGTGCGGTTGCCTGGGAACTGGCGAAGTACAACATCCGTGTCAATTCCATCAGCCCCGGTTCCGTCGACACGCCTATGCTGCGCAGCGACATTCAGCTTGAATCGACCCGTACCGGTATGCCGTTCGAGGAGGTAAAGAAGCTGCGGGAACATGAGCAGGCGTTTGACCGTTGGGCGGAACCGGAGGAAATTGCCGAGGCGATCTACTTTTTGGCAAGCGATGCGGCTTCGTTTGTCACCGGGACGGACCTTCTTGTAGACTGCGGCTGGGTATCAAAATGAGCGAGCCTCTCAGTCAATACGCCTTCAGCAATATCAAAAGATCCAGCACGGTGGAGCGTATTGTTGAGAATCTCATCAATCTTATCAAGGGCAGCAGCATCCAGGTGGGAGAAAAGCTCCCGCCGGAGCGGCGGCTCTGCGAACTTATCGGCGTATCCCGGCCCATACTCCGGGAAGCCCTCAAGGCCCTCCAGGTTATGAACATCATTGATATACGCCAGGGCGCCGGGGCCTACCTGAAGAGCCTTGAGCCTGAGGATGTGGTGGAGCATCTGGACATCGTGTTTCACCTTGATTCCAGCCTCTACCACGATTTGTACGAGGCCCGGCGTATACTGGAGGCGGGGATAGCCCGTATCGCCGCCGTCAACATCACCGGCGAGGAGCTTAGCCGGATCGAGGACAACATTAGCCAGGCCGCCGGGTGTATCGACAACGAAGCGTTCTTTTTCCAGCGGGATGTGGAACTCCACGGGATCATCATGAAGGCTTCGGGCAACCGGGTCCTTTCGGTTTTCATGCAGTCCGTCAATAAGCTGGCCCTGATGATACGTCAAAAAACAAACGCGATGTCCAATATCCGTAACAACACGATACGAGATCATCAGGCCATCCTTGCGGCGCTGAAGAGCCACGATCCGGAGAAAAGCGCGGCGGCTATGGAAGAGCATATACGCAATGTGGAAAAGGCATTTTTTTATGAAACGGAGGTTGAGTCATGAGCGTGTATTTTGTAACCGGGGCAACCGGCTGTATAGGCGGCTGGGTCGTGAAAAATCTGGTGGAATCGGGCCACGCGGTGTATGCCGTAACGCCTCATCCGGAAAAACTTGAGAAACTCAAACTTATCATGAAGCAGGCGGACATCGACGCGATCATCCCCATACCCGGGGATATTACCAATGCGGATCTGTTGCGGGCGGCGGTGTCCCTCTGCAGGGCGGAAAAGATCATTCATCTTGCCGCGTTACAGATGCCGTTCTGCCGGGCAAACCCTTCCCTGGGGGCACGGGTAAACGTGGAAGGAACGGTGAACATCTTTGAGGCGGCCCGTGCCGCAGGGATCAAAAAGGTGGTCTATTCCAGCAGCACCGCAGTTTACGGAAACGCCGCCGATTATCCGGAGGGCGAATTCAGCCACGATTCCCCCCTAATCCCCCGGTCCGTTTACGGCGTCTACAAGCAGGATAACGAGTGGGCGGCGAAGGTTTATTACGAAGAGGCAGGGATCTCCAGCATCGCTATCAGACCCTTTGTGGTGTACGGCCCCTTACGGGATCAGGGGATGACTTCCACCCCCACATCGGCCATCAAAGCGGCGGTCCGGGGTGAGGCCTACGAGATTTCCTATGGCGGCGCCGCAGAATTCCAGTACGCCGATGATACGGCCAAGGCGTTTATCGCGGCGGCGGACACGGATTTTGAGGGTGCCGGGGTATACAACCTGGGGGGCGGTACGGTGAGCATGGAACAGATCGTCGCGGCTATTGAAAAGGCGGCGCCGGAGGCGAAGGGGTGCATCACCTTTAAGAACACGCCCCTGCCCTTTCCCCGGCACCGCGATACGGGGGAGCTGGTAAAGCTGGTGGGGCCCGTATGTCAAACCCCCCTTGAGGAGGGCATCCGCGTCAGCGCGGAGTATTTTAGATCGGCGCTTGCCTAGAGGACTCCGCCTCCCAGACGGGCGGCGGAGTCTGCGGGTAAGAAAAAATACAAACCGTTCCAGCCGTGGAGAACGGTAAGATTTATTTTAGGAGGAGAGGAATGCAAAACATTACTCGCAAATTTTTAATGGTACTTTTGGTTCTGAGCCTTGCGGTCATGTCGGTACAGGCCGCCGGACAGAAATCGGGTGGCAGCGATCAACTCGTAATCGGTGTAGCTTTACAAGGCAACCAGAGCGGTTTTGTTCAGTACATGGCAACGGGAATATTTGAGTACCAGAAGAAATCGGCGCCGGACGTTAAACTGGAAGTGGTATATGCCGATGACGATCCCGCCAAACAACAGAGTCAGGTTGAACAGTTTGTCGCTCAGGGAGTAAAGGCCATCATTCTGAATCCGGTTGACAAGGTGCAGAGCGCGGCGGCAGTGGACTTTGCCGCCAAAGCCGGTATACCGATAATTACCATGAACACCACGTCTGACAGTAAAAATGTTACCGCTCATGTTGGTTCAGACGATGTGGAAGCGGGTACCCTGCAGCTTGAACGGCTGTTGAAGGAGGCTAAAGACAAAGGCATAAATAATCCCCGTGTTGCTTACATTAACGCGGTGCTTGGTCATTCCGCCCAGGTTTACCGTGAACAGGCCTATAAAGAGGTTCTGGCAAAGCATCCTGAGGCGAAACTTGTGGTACAGAATACCGCCGACTGGTCTGGCGAGAAGGCCCTTCAACTCACCGAAAACTGGATTCAGACCTATCCAAATGGCATTGATGTCATTGCTACCCAGGCCGACTGTTTAATCGTTGGTACGATTACCGCAGTGGAAAACGCTGGTCTTGGCGGTAAGATACTGCTGGGCGGCATGGACTGTGATATGCCCGTCATGGAAAAAATCAAAGCGGGAATCGTGGATAATTCAATTTGGCAGGATGGTCTTGGCCAAGGTGAATGGGCTTTGCGGCTTGCCATTGATGCAGCGCAGGGCAAGACAATTTCCGATCATATTATTCCTTATGAAGTCTGTACAAAAGAAAATGTTGATGCCTACATTGCGCAGGCTCAGGCCCGGAATGCGCTTTCCGCAACGTATTTCTAAATAGTTTACACAGTGGTAGGGGTGCCCAGGATTCATCTTTTGTATTCTTGGGCATCCTTGTCTATGTTGATGATGCTTTTTGAGAAGGCAAGGAGTATGTGTGGATAACGAAATTATTCTGGAAATGAAACATATTTCCAAACGGTTCGGCGGCGTACATGCGCTGGATAATGTAAGCCTGACTCTGCGGCGCGGCGAGGTACATGCCCTGGTCGGAGAAAACGGCGCCGGTAAATCTACGCTTATGAAGATCCTTATTGGCCTTCATGCGCGGGACAGCGGGGAAATCATACTCAACGGCAAAGGAGCACATTTTAAATCCGTCCGGGATGCGCAGGAAGCGGGCATAAGTATGATTTTTCAGGAATTTAACCAGGTTAAGGTGCTATCGGTTATGGAGAATATCTACCTCGGCAGGGAGCCAAAAACAAAAACCGGAGCGGTGGATTTCAAAAAAATGTACGATAATTCCCTTTCTCTGCTTAAGGAATTGGGAGTTAATCTTGATCCAAAAATGAAAATACGGGATCTGACGGTAGCAAAACATCAACTGGTGGAGATCGTCAAAGCCATATCCTTGAACGCCGGGATCATCATCATGGATGAACCGACCTCGGCCTTGAGCAAAAACGAAATTGAATATCTCCTGTCTATGGTACGGACCCTTCGGGACCAGGGAAAGTGTATTGTGTTTATTTCTCACAAAATGGAAGAAATATATAGTATTTGTGAAACCGTGACGGTGCTACGGGACGGAAAATTTATCTACTCAGGAAAGGTATCGGAAGTCCCGAAAAGGGACCTCATCCGGATGATGGTGGACCGGGATGTGAACGAACTCTTCCCGAAACAGGAAAGCGTCATCGGCGATGTGGTGCTTCAGGTAAAGGGACTCACCGTGGACGGTGAATTTGAAGAGGTGAGCTTTGATTTACGAAAAGGGGAGATCCTGGGGATTGCTGGCCTTATGGGAGCGGGCCGTACGGAATTGATGGAAGCCATCGTGGGGGCCCGCAGGCCAAGCAAGGGGGAAATTTACTTTAAAGGGGAAAAGATAATAAACCATATTCCCGGCGACGCGATCAAACGGGGCATAGCCATGGTCCCCGAGGATCGTAAAAAAAACGGCGTATTTTTAAAACTTTCTATCAAAGATAATGTTCTTATGTCCGCCCTGAAAAAATGTATACGGGGACCGGGACTGAACAAAAGCCTGGAGATGCGCTGCTTCAACGAATACGTGGACAAACTGGAGATCAAATATTCCAGTCTGTCCCAGGCATGTAAGAATTTGTCCGGGGGGAACCAACAAAAGGTGGCGGTTTCTCGGGTCCTCAATGCCGACCCGGAGATCATCATCCTGGACGAACCCACCAGGGGGATCGATGTTAAAACAAAATCAGAAATACACCGGCTTATGTCTACCCTGGCAGGTACGGGGAAGGCGGTGTTGATGGTATCTTCCGAACTCCCGGAGATACTGGGGATGAGTGACCGGATTCTGGTACTCCATGAAGGTGTACAGACCGGTATATTAGCTCGAAAGGGAGCGACCGCCGATAAAATTATGGAGCTGGCGGTAAAAAATACGAAAATCACGGTGGAGGCATAATTATGACTGTTACTACTCAATCTGGTTTGGCATCAAGGATAAAAAAATTTAATATCAGACAATTTGTCAGGGATCATGGGATAATTGTAGGCTTTATAATTATTGTGATACTGCTTTCCAGCGCCCGTCCCAATTTTTTGCGTACGACAAATCTTATCAATGTACTCAGACAGGTGTCTTGTATCGGAATTGCTACTGTTGGAATCGGGTTTTTGATCATCATGAACTGTATTGATTTAGGCCTGGGTTCCACCCTTGCCCTTTCCGGAATTATTGCCGGCCTTGCTGTCTCTACCGGGGCAAATGGTTTTGGCTTACCCGCCATTGTCGGGTTTATTGCCGGCATTGCGGTGGCGTCGGCAGTGGGACTTTTTGCCGGAACTATCGTGGCCAAAGCCCGAATCCCCGCTTTTATCGTAACCATGGGAACCATGTCCATAGGTCGGGGACTTGCCCTGATTTTTGCCCACGGTATGCCGGTGGCCAATTTTCCGGACAGCTTCAATTATTTGGGTACCGAATCCCTAGGGCCCGTTCCCTGGCCCATAATCATATATATTATAGTGATACTCATTGCCTGGTATATACTCAACAAACGTCCCCTGGGCCGTTATGTTTATGCCATTGGCAGTAATGAGGAAGCCGCCCGGGCTGCGGGAATCAACGTTGATGTGGTTAAAATAAAGGCTTATTTGATTGAAGGTATCCTGCTTGGCCTTGCCGGCACCCTTTTTGCGGGGCGCATAAAATCTGCCGCCCCAGCCTTTGCCAGCGGGTATGAGCTTGACGCCATCGCCGGCTGTATCATCGGGGGGGTAAGTTTTTCCGGCGGTATCGGTAACATCAGCGACATGGTTATCGGCGCTCTGTTCCTGGGGGTTATCAACAACGGCATGGACCTTTTAGGGGTTGAGGCTTTTTACAAACAAGTCGTCAAAGGCAGCATTATCATTATCGCGGTCCTGATAGACCGCAAACGCACCGGACGGGGCTGAGTCGCACACACGTTGAAGGAGGGTCGGACTTGCTCCGACCCTGCGTTGTCCCCCTTGTTGACCTCCTCCGAAGCTATGATAAAGACATGCGGTTATCTGGTACGAATGCGAGCGAACCCCACCTCTAAACCTCAATAAACTATAGCAAACCGCTATAAACCAAGAATAAAGTGTTTACACTTTTTTGCAAGGGGAAATAACCGAATTCGCCCGTTTCGGTTTACTACGGTTTGCCTAGGATTATCGAGATCATGAGTTTAGGGGTAAATTTAGGTGCCACTTTCTATCTAGAAATCAAGTCTCAAAAAGGCGGGATGCCTTGCCTTTTATACAAGACATCCCACAGGGCGGAAAGGGGGAACCGCAAATTAAGTGGTCGGAACCTCGGCGACCGGGGCTTCGGATTCGGGGGCTTGGGAATCGGGCGATCTTTCGTCTTCACCCTTGTCGGCTTTATCGGACTCGGGGATTCGGGTACCTTTTCCTCATTTTCCTCCTCAACCCGAAAATCCTCCATGCTTTGACTTAATTGAGCGGTAATGGCATCCATCAGATTTTCCATACGCTCGGATACCTTCACGGTTACCCGGATAATCTTCAAAGCCTTTTCAAATCCGTGTACTTGGCATCCGCTTCTCCGAAGGGGTATCCCCAGTTACGCCCTTAAAGCCTTCCTGTACTTCTGTTTCCAAATCGGCGAACTTGTTGTAGCGGTTATAGAGGAAGTTCAAAAGACAAGAAATTTTCGATGCGTAATCGTCCAGGGATTCCAGCCGCTTTGCCATGTCCTTCCGCTCGTTTACCGCCTGTTCCGCAGTACGCTCGGCGGCAGACTCTTTACGCTGATATCTGTTCGC
>JAITLF010000390.1 GCA_031278025.1 Treponema sp. | reverse complement strand
GGCGTGCATTTCGAAGGACTTGCTGTTTTTCCAAGAAACTGTTCAACCATCTAAAAGCGTTTGAAGTGGCATTCTTTTACATCAATTATGGCTTTGTTTGAGATATCATCATACTTTGTAGATCACCTTCAAAAATTATTATATCCGTGAACTTTCCGGATCACAAGTAAAATTTTGGTATTTTTTTAGACATGACGGTCATACCAGCAGACTAGTTAATCCTAGGAGTTTGTTGCATTTGTGGATTTTTACGGTACTTTGTACCACAAAAAATCCCGATTGTCGGACTCCTGCAAACCATTGGTTCAATGCCAGTTTACACGGTAAAAAATCACCTAATCGGCGATTTTTGGGATTTTATGCGCGAAGCGCAACAAACTGCGAGATCCACCTATATTTACCCGCAGATACTTTTTTTATGTAATTCCTTGTGATACTGGGACCAGCGTATATAAATTATCTTGAATCAGCGACGAAGGGAGATTGAAAAACAGCCGCTCAAGCTATTCTTTCGACCACGCCATCTGTTGTCTCCGCCCGATGATGCGACTTTTCTTTTACATTGCAATGATTTCGGTTGGTGTATTTATCATTACTTTTTTAGTGCTGTCTGCAATGGGAACTTCCGCCGAAAGACCCTGCAAACAACACCTGTACCATATAGGTAGACTGGGTACGAATGTGGAAACCCTTTCCCGCTAAAAGGCAAATCGGGAAGGCGGGATTTGAACCCGCGACCTCCAAGTCCCGAACCTGGCGGTATAGCCAGCTAACCTACTTCCCGAAATCAACGTACTCAACTTATTCCAGGCCGCCCGCATTAGTCAATACCCCTCTATATATTGAGGAAAGATGCCATAACTTCGGAGGGTCCGGGGGTCTGGGGGCCATGAAGGACAAATCCCCTTAGCGGGGGGCGTTTACGGAGGCAACGCCTCCGTAAACGCCGTTCGTTATTCGTAAATGGCCGCCGCCACATCAGGGTTGGTCAGATTGCTCTTATCCGCCCAAAGAAAGCCGGAATCAATGATCTTCGGCAGGGGTTCACCCTTCAGGGCTTTAACGGCGCTTTCGACCGTCTTATACCCCATAAGAACCGGATTCTGCTGGACCGCGCCATACATTAATCCTGATTTGATGGCATCCAGTTGAGGTTTCCCTGAATCAAAGCCGATGACGATAATCTTTCCCGCCAGATCCAGTTCATTCACCGCGTTTACCACACCGATGGCGGAACCTTCATTGGACCCATAGTAGCCCTTCAGATCCGGATTGCCGTTAATGACCGCTTTGGCGATTTCGGTAGACCGGAGATGGTCGCCGCCGCCGTACTGGGGTTCAAGGACCTGGATGTCGGGGTACTTCTTTATCTGCTCCAGGAATCCGTCCCGGCGGTCAATGCCGGTACGGCTGACCTGATCGTGTACGATGAGAGCCACTTTTCCGGAACCGCCGATGGCTTCGGCCATTTTATCCGCAGCCAAGGCGGCGGCGGCTTTATTGTCGGTGGTCACTGTGGTCAGAGGAATATCCGAATCAACCCCCGAGTCGAAGGCGATAACCGGAATATTCCTATCCTTTGCCTGCTGTAGAAGCGGAATCGCCGCCCGGCTGTCCAGAGCCGCGAAACCCAGGGCCGAGGGGTTCTTTCCCAGGGCGGTCTGAAGCATCTCAATCTGCTTATCAACCTGTGATTCACTCTCGGGCCCTTCAAAGGTGATCTGAATTCCCAGATCCTTTGCCGCGTTATCCGCGCCCTTTTTAACCGCTTGCCAGAACTGATGCTGGAATCCCTTGGAGACCAAGGGGATGTAGGTTGCGCCAGAGGCTTCCCCACCGCCTTGCGAACTGCCCCTGGCGAATACCATACCGGAAACCGCAACCATAAGGCACAGAACCACTAAAAACAATTTTTTCATAAAATCCTCCTACGATAAATTTTTATATCACAATAACCACCGGGTTATTGATGACACCAGTGCAAATACGGCTATTTTATTTTCCGCCGGACTATATCAAGGTAAACGGCGCCTATAACGATGAGGCCGGTTACCACCATCTGCCATTCCTGGGGAACCGAGAGGATCCGCAGTCCGTTGGTGAGGACCGTGATGATAAAAGCGCCGATCACCGTTCCCAGTATGCTTCCCTCGCCCCCCGACAGGGACGCTCCGCCGATAACCGCCGCAGCGATAGCGTCCATCTCGTACCCGGGTCCCAGGGCCGGTTGAGCGGAGTTTAACCGGCTGGCCATGACGATCCCCGCAATACCGAAGAAAGCGCCACTCATGGAATAAATGGCGATTTTCCACGCATCCGTGTTGATCCCCGAAAGTTTCGCCGCTTCTTCATTGGAGCCGATGGCAAAGGTATACCGGCCTATGATGGTCTTGGAGAGGATAAAGGAAGCGACCAAGGCAGCGCCGAAAAACACCAGGACACCCAAAGGAATTCCCAGAACCGGCCTTGTCGCGATAGTCCCAAAGACCGGCGCGTCGGAAAAATAAACCGGCTTAGTTCCCGATACGATGAGATTAAGCCCCTTGGTAATATTCATCATTCCCAACGTTGCGATGAAGGGAGGGAGCTTGAGTTTGGCGATGCTCATGCCGTTGACAAACCCGCACAAAGCGCCGGCACCAATGGCTGCGAGAATCCCCACAAAAACAGGCAGTCCCAGCATGGTAATAAAGACCCCGGCCATAACCGAAGAAAAAGTCATAACCGTTCCAATGGACAAGTCTATGCCGCCGGTTACGATAATAAAAGTGATCCCCACCGCCAGAATACCGTTAACGGCGGTCATCAGTAAAATAGTTACTAAATTACTGTACGTCGGAAAGTTGGGGGATAAAATAGAAAAGATGATAATCAATAAGATAAGCGCCGTAAAAGCAAGTATCGTCTGGGTTGCCTTCGAGTTGATCCGCTCCTTAAAAAACGCACTGTTCGCCATACCATTACCCCTGTTCTTCAGGACCCGCGCAAGAATAAACGCCGCGCTTTATTCACGAGTGGGCCTTAACTGTTTTCAACCTACGCCGAAACCGCGTTGTTGTGTAATTCCTCGCCACGCAATGTTGCGTAATACATTATTTTTTCCTGCGTACTTTCTTCCGCGTTTAAGACGGCGGTTATCCGGCCTTCACACATTACCACGATACGGTGGCTCATGCGGAGAACCTCCGGCAATTCCGAAGATATCATGATGATGGATTTTCCCTGATCCGCCAGTTCATTGAGCAGCTTGTATATCTCACTCTTGGCGCCCACATCAATACCCCGGGTCGGCTCGTCAAAGATAAGGATATCGCTGTTGCGGACCAGCCATTTCCCTACAACCACTTTCTGCTGATTGCCGCCGGAAAGGTTTTTTGCCAGTTGTTCCACACTGGGAGTTCTCGTGTTGAGCCGTTCTACATACTCCTGGGTTACCTGCTTTGATTTTGCCTCATCAAGTACCCCCAGCACCCCCGGCGGTTTCAAAAAATTTTCCAGGGAAGCCATAACGGTATTAACCTTTACGGACATCCCCAGGGCAAGGCCAAAGCGCTTGCGGTCTTCCGAAAGATACCCGATGCCGTAACGCACCGCGTCTTTAGGCTGCCTGATGAGAACCTTCTCCCCTTTGACCGCGATTTCCCCCGCCTCCAGAGGGTCCGCGCCAAAGATAAGCCGCATGGTTTCGGTTCTTCCCGCGCCCATGAGCCCCGCGAACCCCAGGATTTCCCCTTTATGGAGTTCAAAGGATACATCCCGCACCGCCCGTCCGCGGGTAAGATGCGTAACCTTCAGAACCACCTCGTTTTGCGAGGTATCCCCGTGGAGATGGCGGCTTTCATAAATTTCCCGGCCCACCATCTGGGCGATGATCTGATCGGTGGTAATGTCCTTTATGGGGGTAGTCGCAATATACTGCCCGTCCCGCATAACCGTAATCCGGTCGCAGATACGGTGCAGTTCATCCATGCGGTGGGAAATATACACAACGCCTTTCCCCTGATTCCGCAGATCCCGTATAACCTTAAACAGCTCTTCTATTTCGCTGTCGCTCAAGGCCGACGTCGGCTCATCCATGATGAGGACATCCATATTGAAAGAAAGGGCCTTGGCGATTTCGATCATCTGCTGCTGGGCAACCGTCAGCCCTGCTACCGTAACGCGGGGATCAAGATTCAGATTGATGAGTTTAAATATTTCTTCCGCTTTACGGTTAATTTCCCCATCGTCCACCAGGAACGGCGCACTCCGCTTCTGCTCCCGGCCTATAAAAATATTTTGCGCCGCGCTCAGATGCTTCATCAGATTTAATTCCTGGTGAATGATGCTGATGCCTAAATCCTGCGCCTGCTTTGCGCTATGGGCTTCCGCGATTTCGCCGCGGACCTTGATAGTGCCGGCATCTTTCTTATAAATACCGGAAAGCACCTTCATCAGCGTTGACTTTCCCGCCCCGTTCTCACCAACCAATCCATGAATTTCCCCGCGCAACAGTTCAAAGCAACAGTTCCGCAGGGCGTGTACGCCGGGGAAATTCTTTTCTATCCCTTCCATTTGTACAAGGAAATCACTCATCAGGCAGAACCTCCCGTTGCAGCTTGTAATCATGATAGGCGGGCCGTTTCATTGAAATCAGCTTAAGGTCCCATTGTATAAGCGGTTTTTGGATTTGTAAAGTCTTTACGGTAAATTTGCGGGTAATCAGCACGTATTGCACCCGGGGCGCCGCGGAGCGTGTACCCCCGCATGACGTGAGGCGTGGACGCGAAGCGTGAATAGAAGATTTCTTTCCCTTCCGGTATACTGCGCCAACAGGCTTTTAACGCCACAAAAGGAGTAGTTTATGCAATTAATAAAAGACCGGATTATGAGCCAGGGCAGGATAATGCCGGGAAACATTCTCAATGCCGGGAGTTTCCTCAATCAGCAGGTTGACATCGGCCTGTATAACGAAATCGGCAAAGAGTTTGCGCGGCGGTTCGCCGGAGAAACGGTAACGCGGATACTGACGATCGAGGCGTCCGGCATTGGCATCGCCTGCGTTACCGCGCAGTATTTCAACCGTGTCCCGGTGGTTTTTGCCAGGAAATTCCGCACAAAAAATATCAGCGGCGAGGGTTACCAGGTTACGGTATCCTCCTATACCCACGGCCTCGACTATACCATCATCGTTTCCAAAGACTATCTCCACGCGGAGGATTCGGTGCTGCTCATTGATGATTTCCTGGCTCAGGGCAGTGCGCTGGAAGGGCTCGTGAAGCTGACCGAAACCGCCGGTGCGTCGTTAGTAGGCGCGGGCGTGGTTATCGAGAAGGGATTTCAGCAGGGCGGCAGCCGGCTGCGTAACCGGAATATCCGCATCGAATCCTTAGCCATCATCGAGAGCATGACCGCGGAAACCGGCATCAAATTCAGGTAGGGCCCCCCATGATACCCATCGCCTTTACCGGAGGCGGTACCGGGGGGCACCTCTTCCCCGGCCTTGCCGTGGCCGCGCGGCTTCAAACCCTGCTGCCCTGCCGTATCTTCTGGATAGGCTCAAACGCCGGCATGGACCGGGGCATTGTTGAGGAAGCGGGCCTGGAATTTTTCGGCGTCCCCGCGGGAAAGCTCAGGCGGGATTTCTCCCCGCGGAATTTTACCGATGCGTTTAAGGTTTTTGGCGGCTTTCTGGCGGCCCGAAAGCTCCTTAAACGGGAAAAGCCCCTGCTCCTCTTTTCCAAGGGGGGGTTTGTGAGCGTTCCCCCCTGTGCGGCGGCGTTTTCCCTGAACATACCGGTGTTCACCCACGAATCCGATTACAGCCCCGGTTTGGCGACCCGGATAAACGCCCGGTTCGCCGCCCGTATTTTTACCGCGTTTCCGGATACCGCCGCCTTCTTCCCCGCCCGGCTCCGGGAGCGGGTCGTCCGTGCGGGAAACCCCATACGCCCCGCCTTCCGCTCTGGCGTCCCCGCACGGGGCCGGGCCTTCCTGGGCATAGGGGAGGGGGACCGCCTCCTCCTCGTCCTGGGGGGAAGCCTGGGGGCCCGGCAGCTCAACGAACTGGTCCGGGCCGCCCTTCCGGACCTTACCCGCCGGTATGTGGTGGTTCATCAGACGGGTCCTAACACCGAATGGGATGTCCCCGCCGGCACGCGGTACAAACCCTATCCCTTCATCAAGGGGGAACTTCCCCACGTCATCGCCGCCGCGGAACTCATCCTGTGCAGGAGCGGCGCCGGGACTGTCTGGGAATGCGCGGCGGCAGGGAAACCCCTGATACTGGTTCCCCTGAGCGGTTCGGGGACACGGGGGGATCAGGGGGAGAACGCCCGGTACCTGGAAAAAGCCGGCGCCGCCGTGATCCTCGCCGGGGATGTTACGCCCCAGCGGTTGATCGGGACGGTGGACGGCCTGGCACGGGAAGAAGGGAAGCGCGCGGCTATGGCGGCAGCTTCCGCCGGGTTTGCCGCCG
>JAITLF010000375.1 GCA_031278025.1 Treponema sp. | reverse complement strand
GTTATAAAACTTTTTTAACCGGTTGGAAAACTTTTACAGGCGGCGGTAAAACTTTTACAGCCGGTTATAAAACTTTTTCAACCGGTTATAAAACTTTTTTAACCGGTTATAAAACTTTTACAGCCGGCTGGAAAACATGTACCGCCCCCGGTTCAGTTTCCGAACACCGGCGCCAGTCCCACAAGGCCCTTAACCTCCCGGTCGGCGAACCTGACGCCCGCTCCTATGAAGAAGTCCCGCTCGTCCCGCAGGGAGTTGTTGATCCCCCCCTGCAGGTAGAGCCAGTTCCAGGGCTTGTTGCTGCCGGGATCAAAGAAAGGATAGAACGTGAGGGTCCCCCGCAGATTGGGGGCTTCGCCGGTCCTGAACCGGAAAACTTCTCCTGAAAGGCTTAACCACTTGAGGGGCTGTACATCCAGCCCTACCCCCGCTGTGTTTTCCAGGAGGCCGCCCCGGATCGTTACCGGACCAAAGCGGCGGGCTATTTCCGCGTCTATCGCAACGGTATACGTGGTCTGGGTGCTGTCTTCGTAGCCCGTTACGGTTCCGGCGGGAGTCCCGGTTGTAACCTCGGTTATCTTCCGGGTCGTTACCCCCTCGGGCGCAGAAGAAACGCCGATACGGTACCACCGGTCATTGGAGGCCGGGTCCAGCCGGAGGGATGCCCCGGACCTCATCTGCCTGCTGAGGAATTCATAGCGGCCCTGGGCATCTATCGAGATGCCCAGGCCGTTAGCCCGGTCCACGATCTCCCCGGCGGTGGTTACCACGCCGTTTATGTTGACGGCCAGGGTGTTCACGCTGTCCAGGGCGGTCCGTAGCTGCTCCGCCGCCGCCCCGGTTTTTTCCACCGTGGACAGAAGCTCCCCATAGAGATGGCCATCCTGCAAAACCTGGCCCAGGTTGCCCCTGCCGGCCCGGATATCGCCGGTAATGGCGCGGATGTTCTCCAGGGCGGCGTGGATTTCCTCCACCGAGCCGCCTATGTCCGCTTCCCGGCTCACGAGGAGCCGGTCTACCCGTTCGGTTACGGATGCCAGGGACTCAAGGATACGGGAGATCCGCTCCAATTCCGCGTCGGATTGGGCGTTGACCTTTGCGGCTAGGGCATTGAAGGTTTCCAGGGACACCGCCAAAAGCCGCATCTGATTCGTCTGAAATTCCTCCAGTATCGACGAGATTTGGCCCCCCAGTTCCTGAACCACGCCGAGAACCGCGTTAAGGTCCCGTGTTTCCCGCTCCGCGTTGATCCGGCCTCCCGCGGGAACGATGGGGGTATGTTCGGTTCCGGGATCCAGGGCAAGGATGGAGGTGCCCAGGATAGATGAAGACTTCCGGGCGATTTTGGCGTCCCCCCGGATATCCACGTTCTTCAAAAAAGCGACTTTAAGGCGGGCCTGGGTGCCGTCCAGGTCGATGGCGCGGATCTTCCCCACTGGAACGCCCGCCAGGTACACCTGGGATCGGGTGGATAACCCGGTGGCATCGTCAAGGGTAACATTGTAGATTTTGGTATTAAACGAATTGAGGCCGTCGGCGGACATGACGATATACACCGTACCCGCCGCTCCCAGGATGATAAAGAAGAGCGATATCTTCACGTACCGGAAACCGTTCATACATCCAACCCGCGGAAAGATATTCTGATAAAATCCCGTACCATCTGATATTCCGATTGGGCCAAGTCTTTGGGCGTCCCTTCGGCGGCGACCCGCCCCTGATCCAGGAAGGCGATACGCCGGGCAATACGGAACGCTGCGGGAATG
Source organism: Treponema sp. (assembly GCA_031278025.1). Next base: position 3,077 of record JAITLF010000375.1, on the reverse strand, counting down.
TCGTGGGTTATCATGACGCAGGTGATATTCAGTTCCTTATTCACCCGGACAACCAGATTGTTGATGGTTTCCGACAATACCGGGTCTAGTCCGGTCGTGGGCTCGTCGAAGAACAGCACCTCCGGCCTCATGACCAGGGCGCGGGCCACTCCCACCCGTTTCCGCATACCCCCGGACAATTCATCCGGCCGTTTCGACGCTATGCCGGGGAGTTCTATCCATTCAAGCATCTCTGAGACCCGCCGGCTGATCTCCCCCCTGTTCCTGATCCTGAGCACTTCCTTGAGCGGGAAGGCGAGATTTTCGCCCACCGTCATGGAGTCGAAAAGGGCGGCGTTCTGAAAGGCGTACCCAAAATACTTCCGCAGGGCCATCAAGTCATCCTGTTTAAGGGCGGTCAATTCGGTATTCTTAAACCATACCTTCCCGCCGTCGGGCTTCAGCATACCCAGTATGGTCTTGAGAAAGACGCTTTTACCCGTACCGCTCTGGCCGATGATGGCGTAAATTGACTTTTCCGGGATTTCAACGCTCACGTCCTTCAGTACTTGGTTTTGGAGGACCGAAGTTCCTTTGGCGGATTTCCCATCGGGGGATTTCCCATCAGGGGATTTATAAACGAAAGATTTACAAAGATTTTGGGTACGGATAATCGGCGCGGCCATTATGAGTATATCACTTTTAACATCACGGTAGTCAGCAGGTAATCCGCTACCAGGATGGCTACCGATGACACCACCACCGCCCTGGTAGCGCTGTCCCCCACCCCTTTGGCGCCCTGGGTTGTCCGCAGGCCGTTGAAACAGCACACGGTAGAAACAATAAAGCCCATCACCGCCGCTTTTATCAGCCCCACATATACGTCCCGCGGACTGAGAAACCCGAACAAGTAATCCAGATAGCTGGCCGCGTCTATTCCGTACAGATGCACTGAAACCACGTAGGCCCCCAAACTTCCTATCACGTTGGCCAGAAGGGTGAGGAGGGGGAAAACCAGCATCGAAGCTATCACCTTAGGCAGCACCAAGTAATGCACCGCGCTGATGGACATAGCTTCCAGGGCGTCGATCTGCTCGGTTACCTGCATAGTACCCAACTCCGCCGCCATGGCGGAGCCGTTTTTCGCAATGAGCATAAGGGTAGTTATGACCGGGGCCAACTCCCGGGACAAGGCTATGGCTACCGCCGCGCCGGTACCGATTTCCGCCTGGAAGGGCTGCAACAGGGCCGCCATTTGGAGGGCGAAGATCATCCCGATAGCGCCCCCGGACAAGAGGATGATAAGCACGGAGTTGATCCCCAGATGTTCTATTTCGGCTATGTTTTGGGCCACCCGGAAGGGCCGGCGTGTCAAACAGCGGAGCGTCTCTCCCAAAAAGGAAAAATAATGCCCGGTTTCTTCCAGCCCCCGATACACGAATCTGAACATGCCTTAGTGTAACAAAAAAAAGCGCCCTGCTCCAGGGGCGGCCTGGGTGCGGCATAAAACATGCTCGAAAAAAGCCGCATGTTGGCATGGGTTTTGCTCTTACCGGCGGGCCGCAGGTAATGTAAGGGGAGGGATTGTTTTTGGGGGAGTTCGTAGCATAGTAAGTAATAGCATGTTACCAGAGAGAGGAGCGGATGATGATTGATTGGTTGAAGATGATGGCCGCCCCGTTGTGAAAACGGGCAATAAGTTACCCCCCCGCCCCCTCATTCGTTTCTAGTACCCCCTCCTCCACCCCCTCTATCTCCCCGGTCTTTGGCACGGGTTTCCTTTCTATACTATTCCCCTAGTTCAAGGAACGAAAGTTCCAGGAGGCTTTGTATGAAAACCGCGAAACGTGTTTTCCTTGCCGGAGTCGGAGTTCTGGCGATTTTGCTGGCAGGATGTTTCAGCCCTATCACCGCCATTCCCCCGGCGGCGCCCGTTAGCGCCCCGCGGCAGCAGGGGGACGGCGGACCCGCTCCCTTTACCGTGGACATCCGCCTTTCCCTGGGGGATGACGCGGCGGAGGCCCGGTTCCTTGCCGGGCCTTCCGCGGACCAGTTGGCGGGCATCTACAACTTCATGGAGCTTGCGGTGCTGGATGATAAGGCGAGCAAGACTATCTTCACGGCTACGGAGGCGGGCCGGGACGGGAACGGCCCTATGCCGGGCAAGATGGGCGCCGGGTTACAGAGCCAGGCCATAGACAAGAGCGGGAAGGTAACCATAACCATGTGGCCCCTTGAGGTGGACACGGCGTTTATCCTGACGGCGAAAAACAACCGGAAGGGGGTGAAGGAGGACGCCCGCGTTTACCTGCGGGGGGCTGGGACCTGGACGGTGCGGTGGACATTCGCCGCAGGGACGAAGGGGGACACCATGAAGACGCTGCTGGATGCCAAACAGGTGGTTTCCGCCGGCGCCGCCGCGGTGTTCGAGCAGGCGGATTTGACCGTCAGGCGGGAGGCGGCAGCGGGAACCGGCGCTGTCGTGGACCTGCATACCGTTACCGCGCCCCTGGGGGATTTGGCCGTGGGAGACGAAGGCGCTGTCTCCTTCAATCTGAAATACCGGGCCTTCAACCTCTCCTCCAACAACTCCCTTAAGGAGTGGATTATCCGCAACGGGGTGAACGACAGCGCCCAGGACGCCAATACGGACTTTGGCAACCCGGCGGCCTGGACCGGCGGCGGCGGGAAGAACGGGAACGAGGCGGTGAGCTTTGCCGTGAGGGACGAGGACCTGGACCTGGCCTCCCACATTCCCCTGCCGGCAACGGGCGTAACCCCGGATAGCAGCTTTGCGGCGTCGTGGTACACGGGGGTGATTACGGAGTGGAGTCCTGAACTCGGCGGCGGCGGCTTTGAGGAAGGGAGGAAGTACACGGCCACGGTTACGCTGACGGCGAAGGCGGGGTACGACTTTGACTCCACCGGGGCGGACGCCTTTATCTACAGCAAGGGGGGAACGGTAAGCCACGGGGCGGGAGCGGGCGGGAGTTTAACCGCAGCCATCGCCTTCCCGGCGGCGGCCACCATCATCGCAGGCGGCGTCCCCTTCTCTGACGGCACGGGGGATGCGGTTACCAGCATCATCGACACGATAA
>JAITLF010000099.1 GCA_031278025.1 Treponema sp. | reverse complement strand
TTCTTAAGGGCCTGTGGGCCCTCAATTACGCTACGACTGAATAGTTACAAACGTTGAGGGGAATTGATGGCAAAAAGCAAGTATAATTACTGGCTGTTGATCGGCGTTGTGATCTTCGTAGTTTATTTTTTTCTTGCGGCCCGTCCGGTCCCCGTGGAAACGGTTCTTGTTCCCCAATGGCTCAGTTCCACAGAATCAAATTACCCCCTCTACCTTAACGGCGCCTCGGCGCCGGCGGGGGAAGGAACGGCCGCCTCCGGGGAAGACGGAACGCTGCTTCCGTTCAGGCTGGGAAACCGTTTTGGGTACATCGACGCTTACGGCAGGTTTTCCGTAAACCGGGAAAAAAAAGCCGCGCTTTCCATCGCCGAAGATTATTGGGCCGAATACGAGGCAATTCCCCGGGAGATCGACATACGGGACTCACGGGATCAACAGGCGGCCGTTATCCAGGGCGGCCGGGGTTATCCGCTGTTTTTGGACGGGCGGCTTTTTATGATCAACGCGGAGCAGAATTCCCTGAGGGCCCTTGACGCCTCGGGAGGATCCCTTTGGACCTACGACTTCGCCGCCCCGATAACGGATATCGACGCCGCGTCCGGTCTTGTGCTGGCGGGCCTTCTGGACGGAACCATAGAACTGCTCGATGAAAACGGCCGGCGTATCTTCTTCTTTGAACCCGGCGGCTCCCGTCTTTCCGTGATCTGCGCCTGCCGTATTTCCCGCGACGGGACAAAACTTGCAATCGTTTCCGGGTACGATGATCAGAGATTTTTATTTCTTGAACGACTGGGCGATTCTTACAAGGTAAGTTATCACGAATTTATTTCCGACGGATTCAGGCGGGTGGTACATTTGGCGTTTATCGATCAGGACCAAAGGGTAGTTTTTGAACGGGAAGGCGGTATTGGGATATACGACATCGACAGGCGCGTCAATGTAAAGGTTGAGATGGACGGCCGGGTGAACAGCCTCGATCACAGCGGGGAGGATGATCTGCTCTTTGTAATCACAAGCCGATCGGAAAGACGAAAGGAGCTTGTAGGTATACGCCTTCCCGGGGAAATTATTATAGAGGCCCCTTTTAGAAGTGAAGCGGCTTTTCTGCGCAGAAAGGAAGACCGTCTCTACGTAGGCGGCGGGGGAACGCTGGCTTCGTTCAGGCTGGAAAGGAAGTAGTTATAATGCGCCGGAATATTAAAAATACCGTTTCCGATACCGCAGGGTCAGCCGTTTTTTTTAACAAACTTGGAATACTGTTTGTATTGACAGGATTACTGCTGCCCTGTGATTCCCGCGCCATGGACTGGCCTACCGAAGAGGGCGTTATAGCAAACAACTTCGGCTGGAACCGGGAAACCAAACCTGTTCTTGGCATGATCTTTGAGACCGAGGGGCCGGTACGGGCTACGGAAGAAGCGGACATTCTTTTTATTCACGATTTGGAAGACAGCGCCTCTGTGCTTCCCTCTCCGCTGGGAACCTGGGTTGCCCTGGATCACGGAGACGGGCTTATCAGCATCTACAGCCACCTTGACGAAACGGAGGCGCTGCCGGTGCTGGAAAATGTCAGCTGCGGCCGCCTTATCGCGCGGGCGGGGAAATCCGGCATGACCGAGGAAAGCGGTTTTTACTTTACCTTTTTTGACCGGAAAGAACGGCGCTGGATCAACCCCGTGATGATCATTGCCCCTCCGGAAGATACCGCCCCGCCGCAGATCCTTTCGGTGGAACTCAGGAACGCCGAGGGTCAGAGCGTTAATCCGGCCCAGGCGCGGAGCCTCCGGCAGGGGCGTTATACGGTACTGGTGAATGCCGTTGATTCCCTCGCCGAAAGACAGCCGGCAACACTGGCGCCCTACAGAATCCTCTGCTCCATAAACGGTATGGAAGCCGGCGCCCTCTCCTTCGAAACTTTTTCCGCCCGGGACGGGGTACTTATGGCGTACCGGAATGGCCTTGTCCCGGTGAATCAAGTCTACACCCCCGCACCGGCATACGAGATTGGGGAAATTTCCCTTACCCGCGGTCAGGCGGAAATAGAGATAATCGCCCAGGATATAAGCGGTAACACCCGGAATACTGTGTTCCGGCTTCAGGTGGAATGAAAACCTGGTCTACTCCGGTAACCACGCAGCAAAGCGATTATATTCCCTGCGCCATTTGCGGCGGCGGCCGTTTTAAGCCCTGTTTTTTCTGTGAAGGTTTTTCCTACGTAAAGTGCCGTTCCTGCGGTCTTGTGCAGATCAACCCCCAGCCTAAAACGGAAGAAGTGCGCCGCCGCTACCGGGAAAGCCACGGCGAAGACTACCTTGCCTACGAACTCGCCAACGAGGCGGCATTTTTACGTCTGCAGGAACTTGCCCTGGAGGACGCGGGGTTTTACAGCCTGGAACGGGATCTGTTGAAACAAAGGCGGGAAAAAGCCGCGGCTCCTTCGGTTCTGGACATAGGCTGCGCCACGGGCGCGCTTCTGACGAAACTGAGGGAACGGGGTTGGCAGGCCTATGGAGTAGAAATTTCCGCGCCCCAGGCAGAATACGCCCGCCGGGAAAGAAAGCTGGAACTTTGGACAGAAGCTCTGGAAAAAGACAATTTCCCGGAAGAAAGCTTCGACGCGGTGCTTGCCTCCCACCTCATCGAACACCTGAACCGTCCCGAATCGCTGGCAGGGGAAGTATACCGCATCCTTAAAAAGGGCGGCCGCTTTTTTGTTACGACGCCGAACATCGCGGGGTTTCAGGCGCGGCTTTTCCGGGAAAAATGGCGGAGCGCCATATTCGATCACCTCTACCTCTTTTCGGCAAAAACGCTTCAGGCATTGCTTGCCCGCAACGGCTTTCGTGTCGAAAGGCTCAGTACCTGGGGAGGACTGGCCGTAGGGCTTGCCCCCCGGCCGCTTAAAAGATTTGCCGATCGGGCGGCCAAACACCTGGGCCTGGGCGACGTGATGATAGTCCGCGCGGTGAAAAGCGGGCAACCGCCAAATGACAGGGTTGAAAATTGAGAACGCGGCTATTCAAAACAAACTCCCGGATACAGCAATTTTACATCGCAATTATACCCTCACGTATACCCGAGCGGTTTGACGGACTATCTTTACTAACTTGGTAAACTTTTATTCATTTTTTCGTATGTTTATTCAATAACCCGCCGGCTTGCCTGCCCCGGCCTTTCTCCCGGCGGGTTTTCCCGGCTTTCCCAAAAGATTTTCACCAAAACCCCCGGAACTTTCCCGCGCTTACTTACATAATACCCGGAGGTTCAAACCATGACTTTCCCGGAGTTCAACCAGTTATTCCCCACCGAAAAAACGGCTATCGATTACTTCTTGCGCGTCCGTTATAACGATACCCTGACCTGCCCCCACTGCGGCGCGAAGGTGAAGGTCTACCGCTGCCGCAAACGCGCCAAAGCCTGCCGCTGCAAGAATTGCAACAACTCCTTCTCCCCCTTCTCCGGCACGATCTTCGAGAAATCGGCCGCCAGCATGGTCAAGTAGTTCTACGCCGTCCACCTCTTCCTGAACGGCAAAAAGGGCATCTCCGGCCTGCAACTCCAGCGGGAGACAGGCTGTACTTACAAGACCTGCTGGCGGATGCTCCACCAGATCAGGGCCGCTATGGGCAACGCGGACACGGCCAAGGCTTTCGGCGTACTGGTGGA